>CAIYSH010000423.1 GCA_903928755.1 uncultured Alphaproteobacteria bacterium
GCCAGTGGCCAGGCCGACAACACCCTGGTGATCTATATTACTGGAGATAACGGCGCTTCGGCTGAGGGCACCCTGAACGGAGCCTGGGCAGCGCCTTCGTTCCAGAACGGCTTGCCGGAGGATCCGGAGTGGCTGCTTGCCCACATGGACGACTTCGGCACCGCCCGCTGCGAGAACCATTTCAACGTCGGATGGGCGTGGTCCCTGGATACCCCGTTCCAATGGATGAAACAGGTCGCCTCCCATTTCGGTGGGACTCGTAATGCCATGGCCCTGAGTTGGCCCGCGGCGATTTCGCAGCAGGGCGAACTGCGCTCACAGTTCCATCATGTGATCGACATTGCCCCGACCATACTGGCAGCGGCCGGGATCGCGCCCCCTGCCCGGGTGAACGGGGTTGAGCAGCAGCCGATGGATGGCATTCCGCTCAACTACAGCTTCGACGAAGCTGCCGTCGCCAGCACGCGCACGACGCAGTATTTCGAGATCCTCGGGAACCGGGCCATCTACCACGAGGGATGGATGGCCTCATGCTTCCATGGCCGGGTGCCATGGCTTCGGTTCGCCTCCATGGCGTTCGACGGTCCCCAGGAGCACTGGGAACTCTACAACATCGCCGAGGACTTCTCCCAGGGCCATGACCTGTCGGCGCAGTTCCCGGACAAGCTGGCAGAACTTCAGGCGCTGTTCGACGTCGAGGCGCGCCGCAATGGCGTCTATCCCATGCGCGATCCCTCGCGGCGTCGCGATCCTGGCCTCGCCGTCCCCTCGGCGCTCGGGCCGGTGAGCTGTGTCACCTATACCAAGGCCCATGTGCGTATTCCTGAAACCGTGGTGGTGAACCTCAAGAACTGTTCCTATCGCATCGCCGCGCGCATCGAGGTGAAGACCGGGCCGGCCCACGGCGTCATCGCCTGCCAGGGCGGGAATATGGCGGGGTGGAGCCTCTATCTCGATGAGCATGGCGTGCCGCACTTCCTCTACAACTATCTGGGCCGCGACCTCACCTTTGCGTCCGCCCCCGAGCCACTGGGACCCGGTGAACACCTATTGGAAGTTGGCTTCGCCTATGACGGGGGTCTGGGCGCAGGCGGCGACCTGACCCTGACTGTAGACGGTGCCCTGGCGGGGTCCGCGCGACTGGAGCATACCATTCCCGTGGTATTCTCGATGAGTGGCGAGACCTTCGATGTCGGTATGGACACCGGTGCGCCGGTCGGTCCCTACCCGCACATCTTTGAATGCACGGCAGTGATCCACGCCGTGACCCTGGAAAGGCTGAGCGAGCCCTCCGCGGCCGATCGCGCGGAGCTGGCCCGCCGGGAATTCAGGGCGAGCATTTCATCGCAATAGGGGTAAACGGCGTGCAGCTTGATCCCGGCGGCGACGAAGGAGGAAGCGCAACTTCGAGCGCCATTGGACAGGGCTCCCGACACCATTCAAAGGGCATTCCCGGCCTTCACGCGGTTTGACAGGGTCCCGAGACGGTCGACCCGAATGGTCACCTGGTCACCCGGCTGGAGATAGGTCTTCCGGGCCTGGCTGCGGGCGATATAGGCGTCGATCACATGTTTCACCACAGTCCCCCTGAACCCTGACAGGATCCAGCGCACCAGCCCGGACTGGCGATCCTTGCCCGGTACACCCTGGAAGAGGGTGCCCGCCGGAGTGCCCGCCATGATCACGGTGCGGGCGGGGATGGCACCGTCCTCGGTGAAGGCCAGGCGGGCCTCACCCTGTCGCCAGGACCATACGGTCTCGCGTTTGGCCCTGGCCTGGTTCAGGATTTCGTTCAGATCCCAGATCCACTCCGTCACCGGCGCCCGCTGACGCTCCACGCCATTCACGCTCAGTTGCAGGATCAGACCCCCGACAAAGGCGTCGAGATCCCGGGGCACAACAAGGAGATCACCCACCGGAAGAAATCCGGGCGCACTCTTGCCATCTGTAAAGCCGCGTCCTGACTGGGGATCTTTCAGGTTCACCCCCCGCATGAGCAGGGCCCGGTCGGTCACGTCATTGCCCAGGATAAGGCCGCCACTGGCCGGATCAGTCAGACCCAGGGGCTTTAAGGGAACCAGGCACAGCTCGACTTCGAAATCGAGCAGCCCGACGCCAGCCGGAATGTCGGCACGGGAGGCGGTGGGGGTGACAAGCTTCGGGAACAGAAAGGGCGATCCGGTAACCGCTGACTCCTCGGCGTGCTCTCGATAATTGGTTCCGACGGCAATGTGCGCGTCAGTCAGTTTTATCGGAAGATCCAGTTCAGATACGGGAAGTGTGATGGCAGGTTGGCCACTCAGCATGGCCGCGCTGACCGCGTCCTGCCCCAGCCGGTTGATCAGGTCGACGGCGTCCTCTCCGGGCGACAGCATCAAGGCTGAAAGGTCAACCCCGGTCAGTTGATCATCCCGGTAAGACAGGACGCCCATCGTCTGCCCTGCCAGACTTCTGGCAAAGGTCAGGGCCTCATCAAGGGGCGCGATTGTCAGGGTCGCCGTCATGTCCACCCTCCCTAGATCAGGCCGCGGTAAGAGCCGCCGTCCATCTGCAGTTGCTGGCCTGATATGAAACCAGCCTGGGCACTGCACAGGAAGGCGCAGGCATCTCCCAGTTCCTCCGGGCGGCCAAAGCGCTTGGCGGCGATGGAATTGGCAATTTCCTCGCGCGCCTGCTCATAGGTGATGTTCTTCATGGCCATGGTCAGGCGGGCCATCTGTTGCTGGCGCTCGGTGTCAAACCGCTCCGGCAGGAGGCTGTTGATGGTCACATTGTCAGCAGCCACCTCGGGGGCCAGCGCCTTGCAGGCCGCTGTAAGGGCCGTGCGCGCCGCAGTGGAGAGCCCCATGGGCGCCACCGGGGTCTTCACCATGGCGCTGGTGATGTTGACGATCCGACCGAACTTGCGGGCCTGCATGCCGGGCAAAACCCCCCGGATCAGCATCAGGGCGGGAAGCATGTTGGCATTGATCGCCGAGAGCCAGGCTGCTTCATCCCAGCTGGCGAAGTGCCCCGGGGGGGGGCCGGAGTTGTTATTGACCAGAATGTCCACGTCGCCGGCCGCATCGAGCAGGGTCTTGCGCCCCTCCTGCGTCCCGAGATCTGCCACGACGGCTTCCACTACGCCGCCAGTCTCTCCAGCGATCCGGTCCCGGGCTGCTGCGAGCTTTTCGGGATTGCGACCATTGATCACGACCCTTGCCCCTTCCCGGGACAGGGCAAGGGCGCAGGCATAGCCGAGCCCCTGGGAGGAAGCGCAGACCAGGGCACGCCTGTCTTTCAAACCGAGATCCATCAGGTGACTCCTGTCAAAACTGCCGCCACCGGCGTGGCAAGATAGGTGGAAAGGGCTACGGTCAATCGCTGGACCTCGTCGGGACCGCCGGAGGAGGTGACAGCAAGAATATGTCCGTCCGGCCGAACCAGAACCGCACCCTGCGGCTCCAAGCCCATTCGGACTGACCAGGTATCCACGCCCACAGCGAAATCGCGGCCTTCCAGCCACTGGGCCAATGGCACTCCCAGGCGGTCGGGCATGGACGAAAGGTCCGCAGCTACCCCCGCGAGCAGGGTCAATCCGTCGGGGTCAACCAGATCAAGGGTCGAGCGGCAGTCGGTCAGTTCCACATGTGGCAGGCGGGCGCCCACCACGCATTTGGGGGTGAACTGGCTGATCGGCAGGATGTCGTCCTCCTTCAGGGTGTCTCCATAGGCAAAGCCAAGTTGCAGGCGCAGGCTGTCGAAATGATCCTTCTGGAAGGTGACCGCGTCATCGATCCTGGTTCGGGATTCCGGATCGGCCAGGCGGGCCCGATAGGTCGCCTCATCAACCGTGCGGTCGGGTCCATAACCCAGGGCCTCGAACAGGGTCCCCAGCCGGAAGGTGTTGGCCAGGCTCTGACCCATATTGGTCTGCGCGATGATGCGGCGCTCCGGCTCATAGGTCTCCAGCAAGTCCGGTCCCGCCCATCCGGCTTCCACCGCGGCGATCTTCCAGGCCAGATTATCGATGTCGCCAATGCCGGTATTCAAACCAAGCCCGCCTGTGGGGGGGAAGCGGTGACCGGCATCGCCAGCCAGGAACACATTGCCGTCCCGATAGGTCCGGGCAATCTGGGCCGACATCTTCCAGCCCTTGACCCCCCTGATCTGCAGGTCCGGGACAGGCGTGCCGACGGCCGCGAGGACGGCAGCGCGACAGGTAGCCTCGTCGAATTCGTCCGGTGTCGAATCCGGACCGCAGGGATGCATCAGCACCCAGGTTTTCTCTACGTCATAGGCGATCAGTGTGCCGTTCAGGCCTGGGCCAAACAGGAAATAGAGAATGCCAAGCCGGTCGCCGAGCGTGGCCCGGAGGTTGGCCTCGAAGTGAATGGTCATGAAGTTGGCGATGCCTTCCGGCCCGTCCATGGCAATGCCCAGACTGTCGCGGACCGCGCTGCCCGCCCCATCGCAGGCGATGACATAACGGCTCCGGACCTTCACGATTTCTCCCGTGACGCGGTCCTGCAGTGTGGAGGTCACACCATCTGCCAGTTGCAGGCTGGTCTGCCATTCCAGACCCCGACGGAGGGTGACGCCGGGCCGGGCGAGGACCGCACGCTCCAGAACCGCTTCAAACTGCGGCTGGGCGATATTGATCAGCGGCCAGGGCGTAACAGATCGCACAGCGTCGTCCTGGCGCTCATAGGCAATGCTGCCGATCGGTGGCCCACTGAGGGTTTCCATCATCCAGACACGGGCTCCGTCAGCCTTCCGAGTGGCGACGCCATGGATCTCGTCCATCGGCAGCCCCGCCGCCGCGCAGATTTCGAGCGACCTGGGATTGAGGGCGTGGGCCTTGGGCGAATCCAGCCGCTGCAGGTATTTTTCGGCGATCAGAACCTTGACCCCTCGACGCGCCAGAAGCTGGCCGCCCAAAAGGCCGACGGGTCCGCCGCCAACGATGAGGACGGTGGTCTCGATCTCTTTCATCGCGTCACTCATGCCGGCCTGGAGGGTGTCTGGGGTGGAATGGTGCGGCCAAAACTTGAGGGCATGTTCGGGCCCCACTGGCTTACGGCACCCATGTCGATGGAATGGTCCCCTGCCGGCATTGAGGCGTTGAACTGATCGCCATCCGTCCAGTGCTCGTGAATCTGTCCCCAGGGGTCGCGCCAATAGTCAAAGACCTGACTGCCCAGGAGATGGCGTCCCACACCCCATTCGTGGGTCCGGCCCTTTGCCGCCAGATGTTCCCGCCCGGCCTGCACATCGTCAATGTCACAGACCTCCCAGGACAGGTGGTTGAGCCCGGACACCCCACCTGAGGACATGTTGTTCGCAAACAAGATGGAGTGGTGGTCCGCTGGCTCTGCGCCCTTGTCGCAGCGGGTGAAGATCGCCACCGGCATGCCAGGTGCCAGATTGACGCGATCCGAAGCTATCAGTCCGAACCTGGCATGATACCAGGCCAGAACCGCCATCGGGTCCGGCACATTCAGCGCCAGATGACCGAACCGCTTGATGCGGCTCGGGCCAGCCTTGATCCTTTGGGCCGCACCAATACGCTGGAAGGCCTCGCCCATGTTCAGGGGACGCGGATCCAGATTGCCGCGAGGCGCGCCCTGCGCGATCCCGTGCACAACCTCGACCAGCAGGCCGACAGGATCGCGCACTGTGGTGCGAACGCCTCCGCCTGGACCGTCAAGATCTTCCACCGGGGTAAAGCCCGGGGTTGCGGCTAACAGATCCAGATCATCACGACTCGCCGCTTCCAAGGCAAAACCGGTAAAGGCTGCTGGTCCGGCGTGTATCACATGGACATAGGGCGCGGTGCCGGCGCCGCGCATATAGAGCACGTCGGCGCGGCGCTCTGCGCGCACCATTCCGAAATCCATAAGCCAGACTTCCATCTGATCCAGGTCCGGGACCTGCAGACGCGGATAGGCCACATCGCGGACCTTTACGATCGGCTCAATGGTCATTGTCACCTCCCCCTCAGTCCTGATGGCGGTTCCATCCGGCAATTATTGAGATATCTCCCATTTTTTCGGCCGTCAACGGCATCGGACGCTGGACTGGGGGCTAGCTGCTTGACCTCGCCATGACCCAAAGCCTAAGCAGCAGCAGGCATTTCCCTCCGAGGACGGCACAAGATGATGAATTCGGGCCCGTTCACAGCTGAAGCCCGGCATCAGAACAAGAGCGCCCGGACCCGCGCCCGCCTGATGGATGCCGCCGTTCAGGTCTTCGCCCGTGATGGTTTCGAGGCCGCCTCAGTCAATGAGATTGCCCGCATGGCGGAGGTCGCCAATGGCACCTTCTATGTGCACTTCAAAGACAAGGACGCCATTGCGGTGGAGGTTGCCGCCCGGATCGCCACCGACATCACAGACCAGATTGATCGCGCAATGGCGGACATTGATGACGGCCTGGAACGATTCGGCTTCGCGACGCGCCAGTTCATCGAATTCGCCAGCCACCAGCCGCAATGGGGCTGGGTGATCATCCGCGCGGCATCCTTCCTGCCTCAGATGCACCGCCAGATGGAAACACATATGTGCGCTGATCTGGAAAGAGGGCGCCGTCAGGGCCAGATCACAGCAGACATCGACGCCTTTCTGGTGGACACCATCATGTCCATGGTCTTTGCCGCACTGGCCGCCCGACTGCGCGGCGATGCCGGGCCGGAGGCAGGCTCCAGGGTCACCGAGCTTGTCCTCAACATGCTGAACATCCCCCCGCAGCGCGCCCATGCCATAGCCTGGCAGACCATCGCGCTGAAGGAACTGCATCTGCCGACGCGCCCGAGGCAGGAAAGGGTGTCCCCTCCGGCGGAGCCGGTCCGGCTTGGACCGATCCAAATTTGACATAAGTCCCAATTTTACTGTTCTATGAGTTGTGCTTCGAGCTGGGTGCGGCCTTGTCTCAAGGCTCGAAACCGCACTTGTGCAGGCATCCGGCAGGGGGACACGATGAGCGACCAGGATCTGATTGGCTATGCAGTGGATGACGGCGTCGCCACGATCCTCTTCAACCGGCCGGAAAAGCTGAATGCCCTGACTCCGGCCATGCTCGCCCAGTTCTTTCGCATCGTGCGGCGGGCCGCAAGCGATCCGGCGGCCCGGGTCATCGTCATCACTGGCGCTGGTCGCAGCTTCTGCGCAGGCCTTGATCTGGCGGTCATCGGCTCTGGCGGGTCAGCGCAGCCGCTGCGTGAAGACCTTCCCCCGGCTCCCCAGTGGGGCGATGATGTAGGCCCTGACCTGTCGCGGTTCTTCTCCGGGGGATGGAACGAGCTGATCACCTCACGCAAGCCCACCATCGCCGCCATAAACGGGCCCGCCTTTGGCTGGGGCTTCATTCTTTCCCTTCACTGCGACATCCGTTTCGCGGCCCGGTCGGCCATGATGAATGCAACCTTTGCACGCCTGGGTGTGCCGGCGGAAAAAGGTTCCGGCTGGCTGCTGGCCCGGCTGATCGGCTCGGCCCGGGCCCTGGACCTGCTCTACACAGCCCGACGGATCGACGGGGTGGAGGCTGAACGGCTGGGGATCGTTAATGGCGTGTTGCCGGACGACGCCCTGATGGCCCATGTGCGCCAATACGCCCGCCAGATCGCCGACAATTCTGCCCCCCGGGCGCTTGCGGCCATGAAGGCACAGGTCTGGTCGGCCCTGGACGATCCCTATGATGTGGGGTTCGCCGACGCCGACCATGAGCAGGATCTCGCTACCCGGACAGATGATTTCCGGGAGGGGATCACCAGCTATCGGGAAAAGCGCGCACCGAACTTCCGCGGCGTCTGATCGCCACCTCCCTGGCCGGTGTCTTGCGACATCGGCGGGTTACCCAGGACTCCCTCCATGAACCTGACCGCGAACATACTGATCACACTGGTGGCCCTGGCAACAGGCCTGGCACCCATGAAAGCCGACTTCAACGCCACCCACGCCACCAACCCCCTGTGGCCCCCTCACGCCCGGTTTCATGTGGTCTGGCAGGTGCTTTGCCAGTCAGGGGTCTCCCTGTTCATTCTATATCTGGTCTGGGTCGCGAACTTCACAGGTCACGCCCTCATGGCAGCGATCCTGAACTTCAACTGGGCCCTGACCTTCTTCATCACCCTGATGAACATGAAGCGCTTCGACGGGTCCCTGAAGGATGTGAATGGCATCCGGCCGTTCCGGTTCCGGATCGGCGGCCGAGAGCAGCTGGTCGACACCAATCTCTTTGGCGCGACCGTTCTGAGCCTCCTCAACACGATCGCCACCGTGCTGCTTCTGGCCTGAAGCCAGTGTCGTCTTCATCGGCGAGACAGGGCCCAGTCCGACCATGGGCACAGACATCCTCGTGACAGTGGCGATCAAGGCGTGTTCTGTGGCAGCGCCGTTCCACTGACAAGGCGCTTGAAGTGCTCCTGAAAGCGCCGACAGGAACGCCGGTGAATTAGGTTACAGAGGCCATGATCGCCATGTTCGGCGCTATCCTATTGCCAACAAGGCCGGACCAGGCCGCGGTAACCGCATCCGATCCGTTTTCGTAACGGATTTCGAGATTGCCCTTCATTTCAGCCGCAATGCGCACCGACTCTGTCTGGGCGCGGCGCATGATCTCGCCCGGTCCCCAATCAAGGTCACGCTTTGCGAACTGGGCCGGCGCGAAGAAAAAGGCGTGCGGTGTGGCGGGATGCTCAGGCCGATAACGGCCGGCACCCCAATGGGTCGCGCCCACAGCGCAGCTGAACCTGAGCTGGGGGCCAAACCGCACATGAATGGCGCTGACGACCTCGCCCGCGCCGGACATGTCGACAAAGGCCGTCGGGATGGACGGATCCATGGCGCCGATGGCGTCATAGGTCACCACCTCATCGCAGGTCCCAAGGCCTTCTACGAAGCCGACATTCCCCGGCGAGGTCAGGCCGACCACTCGGGGGCGGCCATCGCCGTGACGTGACAGCAGGTTCGTCAGACCAAGGCCGGTCTTGGACGAGGCACTGCCAACCAGGACCTGCTGTGCCCCGAAGAAGGCGTTGTCCACCAGATAGTCGTAGAGAACATACGAGGTGGAAAAGAGCGGGAAGAGTGCACACCGTTCGTCTTCCATGGCGGTCAGTGCGGCCGGATCGCCACTTGTGCGTTGATAATTGTTATAGAGCGCAGGCAGTTCAGCGCGATGGCCGACAGAGTCAGTGAAGGATCGATCAGTCACTGCGGCCGGGCGCATGACCAGGTGGCTGGCCATGGGCAGAAATCCCCAGATGCGCTCACCGACGGCTATGCCCGGCACCTGCGAAGCGACGACATCAGCAAACCCCCAGACAGGGACGATCCCCCAGGGCTCTGCGGCGGGGAAGAACTTCCAATAGCCGATCATATCGCCGGAAAGGGCGTAGCTGACATTGTTCGCCGTCATGGCGAACTTGTCGATGGCCACAAGGATTTCACCCTCCGCCAGGTCCGGCATATCGAGGGAGACGACCTGGGTTTCGGCAAAAGAGGACCGACGGACCTGAATCTGGGTAATCATGCGATCAACTCCGATTGGGCGCGCTGTGGGCGCAGCGACAGGATGAGGAAGACGACGCTCAACACAAGAAATACGGCGTGGCCATAATGCCCTGGCGGATGATGGTCGCCATGGGAGCCTTTCCAGAACCAGGCAGAAAACGTGGCCAAGGACTGCATGAGGATCAACGCGAGCAGGACCAGGGGCACAAGCGATTGGTATCTCAGGGCGATGATCAGGATGAGGATCCCGTATGGGATCTGAATCGCGCCATTCCAGGCGAACAGGGAGATTATGACATCTGCGCGGGTCGTCAGATCCATGTGGGCGATGACCCCGGCGCCGCCGTCGGGCAGGAAGTAATGGATCATCCCCGGGACGATGGTCAGCGCTGCTGAGAGGCAGAGGAACCAGGTGGAAAAGCGCGAGCCGCGATAGTCGGCGTTGGTGCTTGGGGGCAGCAGGGCCATGGGACCGGCCTCCTCAATTCACGTCAAGAAAGGGGATGATGTGTGCGAGCAGTTCCTCCGGCGCGTCTTCCTGGATGAAGTGGTTCGCCGTGGGAATGTTGTGGTGCTTCTGACCGGCCGCGCCGGAAATATGCGCCTGCGCCCGCTTGTCCCATCCCTTGGCGACCGGATCGAGATCGCCGAACAGAGTCAGGAACGGGCGGTCAAAGGTCGCCAGTTTCGCCCAGGCCTCCCGGTTCAATGGGGCACCTGGATTGTCGGTCTGCACGGCGATCAGGACCGGGAACTGGATGATGCCGGCTTCATACTCTGACGACGGAAAGGGCGCGTGATAGGCCGCCAGCTCGCCCTCGGTGAGCTTTCGCTGCATGCCGGCTTCCAACATCTGCCAGGGAAAGACTGTGGCTTCGCGCATCATACCGACCCACATCTTCATGAAGTCACTTTCGCCCTCGCCCAGCGGCAGGCCCGTATTGGAGGCGATGACCCGGGCGAAGCGCTCCGGGTGCTGTGCGACCAGATAAAGGCCGATATTGCCGCCCCAGTCCTGGCAGAACAGGGTGATGTCCGTCAGATCCATCTGGGTGAGCCATTTGCCCATCCAGTCATAGTGCCGCGCGAGTGTGTAATCGTCCTTCGCCGCAGGCTTGTCCGAGCGTCCACAGCCGACGAGGTCGACCGCGATGACCCGTCGCCCGGTGGCGAGCAGCCCGGGGATCATGTGCCTGTAGAGAAAGGCCCAGGTCGGATTGCCATGCATCAACAGGATCGGCGCAGCGTCGCGCGGACCTTCGTCTATGCAGTGGATGCGGACCTCGGTCCCGTCATCATCTTGGACGGTCATGTAGTGAGGAGCCCACGGAAATTCGGGCAGGTTTTCAAACTGCTCTTCGGGGGTGCGCATGATTTTCATAGTTCTACTCCAGTCAGAATGTCTGGTTGAGGCTGGGCCGCAACGTCAGTTCGGCGCTGTCGGCGACAAGGGGTCGATCTGCGCCACGGCCCTGGCGAGGGCATCGCGCCTAACCCAGAAACTCGCCATTGCCCGGCCTCCTGCAACTGCAGCCCAATCGGTTCCCGCAAGGCTTCGAGCTGCGGAATATATTGACAGTGTCAATGTCATTATATGGCGTAAAGAGGTTTGGCAACGGGAAGTAGCAACGGGATGAGCCCATCATTGCTGGCACGATGATCGGGTGCTCAGCCGGCGAGCAGGCGGCTCACGGCTGCGACGATAGCCTGCTTACTCTGGGCGGGACTCAGGCCCTGGGCGCGGCGCAGTCTGAGCCAACCTTCCATGGATGTCAGAAGGTCTATCGCAGCAATGGTCTCGGGCCGCTCTGCCGCCTCCGGCAAACAGTCGAGAAGTTGGCGGCGCTGCTGTCTGGCGAACTGGGCCCTGGCGCGTTGGAGGGTCGGCGAGGTGTGAAGGCGCGTCTCGCCCGAAAGATAGTAGGCGGTGATCTGCTCGAATATGGCCGCCCTGGCCGTAACCAGTTGCTCGATCCGTTGTGCCAAAGCCCCCTCCCAGGCCGTTTGCATCAGCACAGGCTGCACCAAGGAGCTGACCTTGGTGTTCAACTCCTCGAAAAGCGATTCCATGTCCTGGAAGTGCCGGAAGACGGTACGGCCGCCGACATCCGCATATTGCGCCACATCTTCAGAGGTCGGGCTTGGATTGCCGGCGCGAATGAGGTCGAGTAGGGCCGTTACGATCTTCCCCCGGGTCACCCGACCCCGCGCCATCCGTCCATCCCGTTCCGGGGCCGGAACGCGCCGGGCGCGGGGGGATGGCGGCTGGAGGGGGTCCGAAGTCATGGCGTGCGGATACGGGGTATGCGCTTGCTGAGCAAGCAGGCTGCGAAATCGGGACGAATAGGACTCTGAACAGGCGGCCTTGCAGCGTTTCAGCAGGGTCGGACCGGAAACGTTGCAGATAGCCGTAACGGCAGGGCGGTGCGGGCTGTGATTGCTGACTGGACAGGAAGCTTCCGAACAGGTGAGACTGCCGTCGACGGTTGCAGCAGTCCACAAGCTGCATCTCTATACATGTCGTGGTGACTGATTGTCCCACGAAGCAGAAGGTCAACGCGATGCATCTCCGAATCGGAACTCTCGCCCTCGCCCTTCTTGTCGGGATTTTCGCGGGCCCTGTCCAGGCTCAGGCCGCGAAACACCCTGTCTATCGTGGCGAGATACTCGTCGATACCTATGGCGTCCCGCACGTTTACGGTACAGACGAAGCCTCAATGTTCTATGGTTTCGGCTACGCCACGATGCAGAACCATGGCGACCTGGTGATGAAGCTTTATGCCCAGGCCCGCGGTCGTGCGGCCGAGTATTATGGCGCGTCAGAGGTCAAGTCCGACAAGTGGGCGATCACCAACCACGTCTACGAGCGGGCGACTGCCTGGTATAAACGCCAACCCGCACATTTCCGCTCCGACCTCGACGCCTTCGCAGACGGCATCAATGCCTACGGAAGGGAGCACCCTGAAAAACTCACTCCGGCAACCCGTGCCGTATTACCCGTCAACGGCACGGATGTGGTGGCCCACGCCCATCGGATGTTCAACTTCCTCTATGTGGCACCTGAAGCCAGGACCATGCAGGCCAATGATGCAGACGGCTCCAACGCCTGGGCCATTGCGCCGAAGAAATCAGCCAGCGGTTCGACCATGCTGCTCGCCAACCCGCATCTCGCCTGGGAACCGGCTTATACGACCTATTTCGAAATGGACCTGAACGCTCCCGGCTATCATGCTTACGGTGCCACCCAGGTGGGCCTGCCGGTTCTGCGTTTCATGTTCAACGACCGGATGGGGTTTACCAACACGGTCAATAGCATTGTGGGCTCGACCAATTACGAGCTGAAACTGGCGGACGGCGGCTACAAGTTTGACGGAAAGGTCCTTCCGTTCAAGACAGCGATCAGGAGCCTGAAGGTCCGTCAGCCTGATGGGAGCCTGAAGACGGAAACCTTCGAAATCCGCGAGAGCGTGCAGGGCCCGGTCTTCACGAACAGCGCCGGCAAGACGATTGCGCTGCGCGTCGCCGGGCTCAATCGTCCCTTTGGCCTGCTGCAGTATTGGGACATGGGCAAGGCTCGGAGCTTCGCCGAGTACGAGAGGGTGATGAAGCGGTTGCAGATACCCTCCTTCAACATCATCTATGCCGACAAGGAAGGTCACATCCAGTATCTGTACAACGGTGTTCTGCCCAAACACTCCACAGGAGACCGCAATTACTGGGCAGGAAACCTGCCAGGCGACACGTCCTCGACCCTCTGGGACGATGGCGACATGCACGTCTACGCAGACTTGCCAAAGGTCAATGACCCGGCAACGGGCTATGTACAGAATACTAATGACCCGCCGTGGATCAGCACTTATCCGCAGGCGATCCATTACGCGGACTACCCGAAATACATGTACAATGAGGGTCCGGTTTCGTTGCGCGGGCAACAGTCCAACCATCTGATCGGCGACCCGCCTAAACTTTCCTTCGATGATCTCATCAGGCGAAAACTCGACACCCACGTGCTGATGGCCGACCGCGTTTTGGACGACCTGATTTCCGCAGCATCGGCTGACCCAGACCCGGAGGTCCAGCAGGCCGTACAGCTGCTCCGGGACTGGAACCGTCAGAACGACGCCGATTCCAGGGCCGCCTTGCTGTTCGAAACCTGGGCCGCCAAATTTGCAGGCCCCAACTTCATCAGTGACGCCAATTACAGGGTTCGCTGGTCGGCGACGGCTCCGATTTCGACGCCCGTGGGTATCAAGGATCCGGCGCAGGCTTTGGCCCTGCTGAAGGCAGCGATTGTCGACACCAAGATGAGGTATGGCCGCCTTGATCGTCCCTTTGGCGAGGTGGCGCAGTTCAATGCCGGTGGCGGCAGCGCACTGAACCTTCCCGGCAATGGGGGATTCGGCAATATGGGTGTGTTCCGGGTCATTACCTGGAGCCCGATCAAGAACGGTCTGCGCATCCCGGTTCACGGCGAAACCTGGGTTTCGCTGGTGGAGTTCTCAACCCCGATCAAGGCCGTTGGTGCCATGAGCTACGGCGCGTCTACCCAACCCGGCTCGCCGCACCGTAGCGACCAGTTGAAGTTCCTGGCGGACAAGAAGCTCCGGACACTGTGGTACACACGCCGGGAGGTCGAAAAACACCTCGAGGATAAGATCGTCTATTGAGCGTGAATGACCATCAGAAGCCGACAGGGCGACGGACCATCAGAGACCTGCCGAAATAGCTGACGGGCGTGACATTGGGGATACGGTGAACCTTGCGGCCCGTATTGCCCATGAAAGTGACCTCCACAGTCACCCTGGTCTGGCCTGGAAGGCCGAAGTGCACGGGCGCGGCATTCTGGGAATTGTATCCGCCTCCAGTGGAAACCTGACCTGCGCCCAGCAGTTGGCCTTTGGCACCGTAGACACGCACTTCTGCGCCAGCCTGGGTATATCGGCCTTTGGCGTCCAGAACCATCACACTGAGGGACTGGCGGGCCTTGTCGGCCGGCAGGTTGTTCCGGAACACAAAGTGGCTGCCGTGCTCTGTGTAGCCGCGGGTAACAGAAAGATCGATGGCACCGTCATTATTGTAGTCGACCCAGCTCACGCCGTGATCGCCAGCATTCAACGGACTGCCTTCATCAAGGACATTGATGAAACGCTTTCCCCCTTCATTGTGAAACAGACTGTCCTTTGGCCTGGAAACAGGGCTGTCGCCCACATAGGACATGACCACAAGGTCGGGATAGCCATCGTTATCATAGTCGCCCCAGGCTGTACCGACGGCGTGGTTCTCGATCCCCACATCCGTTTCCTTGGCCGTGTTGGTGAAACTGCCGTCGCCATTATTGTGCCAGAGGGCATTGTGACCGTAGTTCGGAACAAAGATGTCCAATTCACCATCGCGATCGTAATCGCCCACCGCACAGCCGACCCCTCCCTCGTCCTTGGTTCGCGGCAGGCTTGTCATGCCCAGTTGCGGTGCTACGTCGGAAAAGCCCTTGTCGCCGTCATTACGAAGCAACTGGTCCGCCTTTCCAGATTGGTTGCCCAGAAACAGGTCAAGATCACCGTCCTTGTCGAAGTCGAGCCAGCAGGCACCGACGGTGGAGCTTGTCACGGTCGGTGCGCCAGCGGCGAAAACCTGGGTGAACCTGCCGCCATCATTGCGGAAGAGCTTGTTCGCGCCGGTCCGGTCGGTGGTGTAGATGTCGACATCGCCGTCATTGTCGTAGTCGATCCAGTTATTCTGGCGCGAAGAACGTCCTGGTACGGTCAGGCCGAGCGCCTCGGCGACATTGACGAACCGCTTTCCGCTGACGTTGTGAAAGACCGCGCTGGGCTTGTCTGGCAGGGTGGAGCCGGCCATCAGGTCCAGCCACCCATCACTGTCATAGTCGCCCCAACTGAGGCCGCGGAATTCACCGCCGGCAGTCGGCAGACCCAGGGGCCCACCAATGCTCACCAGTGTGCCCTTATCGTTACGATAGAGCCGGACTTCACCGCTTTTAAGAGAGACGGCAAGATCGAGATCACCATCCCGGTCGAAGTCGCCCCAGGCGTTGGACAGGGATCCCGGCATGGCCAGCAA
>CAIYSH010000424.1 GCA_903928755.1 uncultured Alphaproteobacteria bacterium
GATCTGCGCGGCAACATCGAGCGGCTGAAGAGCGATCTGAGCAAAGCCCAGGCGACGCTTGCCAATCGCGACGTGAGCGTCGGGGATGTTAGCAGCCAGTACGACGCGCTCAAGTCCAATCTGCAATCAGTCGTCCAAACCGTGGCCGATCGAGAATCGACGATCAAGGATTTGAGCGGCCAACTGGGCGGCCACCCCGCCGGTATTGCTGGCCCAGTCGAGGGCCTCAGCCAGGGTCATGGGCTCTGCGTCCAGTTCCCTCAGGCGGGCATCGATCATGGCCTCCAAAGGCTCGCGAAGCAGACGGCGCCGGGTGATGGCGGTCGCCAGGGCCTGAGCCACAGGATGCTGGCGAACCGGCCTTGCCTCATAGACCTCGTCCAGCACCTCCCGCCACCAGGCGAGGCGGATCTCGCCCATCAGCGGGTTGCTGGCGACCCTGGGCGCGCGCCCCAGTTCATGGTCGAAGGCATAGACTGCAACCACATCAGCCCGGGCCAGGGCATCCCCGATGAACCGGCTGGAGAGCCAGCGGTCGGGATCCACCCTTTTCAGCAGCTCATCAAGATCAAGGGCGTCGGTCATGTTCACAAATGAAAAGGCCCGCTCCTGGATGGAACGGGCCTGATCTCTGGGGAACCCGGTCGGCTTAGCCGAACAGGGTCTGGTTCATGGTCATGGTGACCAGCATGGGGATCGAGAGAAGGGTGTTGGTCCGCGAGACCAGCATGGCGATCCGCCCGGCCTTGGCCTTGGCGTCGGCATCGCCTTCCACCAGCCCCAGGGCAATCTTCTGGTTCGGCCAGATGAAGACCCAGACGTTGAAGCACATGATGGTCGCCATCCACATGCCCAGCCCGATGAAGATGTGCTGCGGAACCGAGAAGCCTTCCAGTGCGCCCAGGGTATAGGCTGACACCAGATAACCACGGTTCCAGGCCAGGATGATGCCCATGACCAGGGTCAGCAGGGCCGCCCAGCGGAACCAGAACAGGGCTTCCGGCGCGATATACTTGGACACGCCCGGCTTCAGCTCGGCCGGAATGGCTGGCATCATACGTATTTGTACGAAGTTGAAATAGTAGAGCAGTCCGATCCACATGATGCCGCACAGGACATGGAGGAAGCGGAAGACGCCCTGCCAGAAAATCTGGTCTGCGCCGTGGTTGTGATGCATGTAGCCGCCGATCACCAGAATGGAGATCAGGAAGCTGGCGATGATGGTATTGCGAAGGTTGGAGAGTAGTCCGGCCATTGGTTGCGCCCCTTAAGGTTCCTGCCCTGAAGCCTCAGCTATAAGGGTTTTTTAGCCATGCGCAAATCTCAACCCGATCAGATGGCGATCAGGGCTGCTGCCAGGCGGCGGCCTTCCGCGGTCAGCAGGTTGTAGGTCCGGGCCGCGGTCGGCGTGTCCATGAATTCCAGTCCGATCCCGGCCGCGGACAGGGCCTCCCGCACGGCCCGGGGCGGCAGGCCGTTGGTCGGTCCGACACCCAGCAGGACGAATTCCACGGCCAGGGCACCCGCCGTGATCACGGCCTCGAAGTCGGCAGGTGTCAGGGCCTTGAGTGACCGGGCAGACCAGGGATGTGCGACATCTTCCAGGATCAGGACTGAACCGTCATGCCAGTCGCCGGACAGGCGGAACCCCCCACCCCCATAGGCATCCACCGAGGGGGCGTTGCGGGCCATCTACCGGACGGTGGCGGGCTTGAGCGGAACGGCGTCCTCATCATTCCGGCGCACGCCCCAAAGCAGGATGATCGGCAGGGCCACATAGACCGAGGAATAGGTCCCGATGATGATGCCGAACACCATGGTGAAGACCAGGGGGAAGAGCACGGGACCGCCCATGAACAGGGCACCGGCCAGGGCCAGGATGGCCGTCGAACCAGTAATAAGGGTCCGTGACAGACGCTCATTCTCCGACTTGTTGATCACCTCGGCCAGAGGAGTCGTCTTGTACTTGCGCAGGTTTTCCCGAAGCCGGTCAAAGGTGATGACCTTTTCGTTCATCGAATAGCCGATCACGGTCAGCAGGGCGGCAATGGAGGTCATGGAGAATTCCAGTTGCATGACGGACAGCAGACCCAGGGTCAGCAGGACGTCGTGGAGCACGGCCACGACGGCACCGAGACCAAACTGCAGCTGGAACCGGAACCAGATATAGCCAAGCATCAGCAGCAGGGCCAGGCCCAGGGCGATGAAGCCCTTCTGCACCAGCTCGCCGGACACCTTGGCTCCGACGGTCTCGGCCCGCTTGATCTGGATCCCCGGAAAGGCCCGGGTCAGTTCGGCCCGGACCTTTTCAGTGGCCTGGACCACATTGGCATTCTCGGCCGAGCGGAAGCGGAGCATGGCCCCGTTCTTCGAGCCCAGGGTCACGACCTGGGCGTCCTCGCCCCCGACCCGCCCGACGGCGGCACGGAGATCGGCCACGGGCGGCGGCCCGGCTGTCTGCACTTCAAGCAGGGTGCCACCGACAAAGTCGATGCTCATATTGAGGCCCTTCGCGACGAAGGACGCGCCGGATGCGAGGATCAGCAGGGCCGACAGCACGGCGGCATAGGGTGCCAGGCCCACGAAGTTGAAGCTGAATTCCCGCGGCAGGTTGCGGATGAGTGGCCAGGACATGGGGGCCTCTAAACGATCGGCAGGGTTTTGGGCTTGGTGGCGCGATACCACCAGCCGATCAGGAGCTGGGTGATGACCACGGCCGTGAAGACCGAGGTGATGACCCCGATGAGCAGGGTCCAGGCAAAGCCCTGAACCGGTCCGGCGCCGAACATCAGCATGATCAGGGCCGAGA
>CAIYSH010000425.1 GCA_903928755.1 uncultured Alphaproteobacteria bacterium
ATGAGCCCCGAAAACTTTGCGGTCAACTTCTTCGTCGCCCTGTTTGCCCTGATCGATCCGATCGGCAATGTGCCCCTGTTCGCCGCAGCAACGGACGGCGTCCGAAGCAAGGATGCCCGGCTGATCGCCGTCTACGTGGCCATCGTCGTCCTGCTGTTCCTGACCTTCTTTTACTTCACAGGCCTCAGCCTGCTGACCTTCTTCGGCATCTCCCTGCCGGCCTTCCGGATCGCGGGGGGAATCATCCTGTTCCTGCTGGGTCTGGAAATGGCCCGGGACGACTTCACCGCCACTTTTGCCATGGCGGAGGACGGGGTCCAGCTGCATGGCCGGGCGGGTGCCCGCAAACGTTTCGAGCGGATGATCGTGCCCTTCACCATGCCCCTTCTGATCGGTCCCGGGGCCATCTCCACGGTGATCATCTATGCCAGCGAAGCCAAGGCCTATGGCCTGGCAGGAACCGCCATCGGCATGGGAGTCTTCGTCGCCGTTTCAATTGCCACCATGCTGTCCTTCTGGGCGAGCCCGCTGATCTCCAGACTGATGGGCAAGATCGGTCTGACGGTCATTGTCCGCATTCTCGGCCTGATCCTCTGTGCCATGGCCGTGCAGTTCGTCCTGGCCGGCATTGCTGATTCCACCCACGGCCTGATCCTGAAGAACGCCTCGGCACCCTATCAGTCCGAAAAATAGCCGTCGGAAGGTTGGCGCAGGGCCACAGCTTCCTTTAGATGCGGCCCATGAATGCTCCCACGACCTTCGAGAACCTGCCCCAGTGGCACCTGGATGACCTCTATGCCGACCGGAACGATCCACGGATCGAGGCCGACCTGACGGATGCAAAATCCGCCAATGACGAACTGGTGAAACTCAAGGGCCGGTTCCTGGCCATGCGCGGCGACCCGCTGCACCTGGGTGAGCTGCTGGACCACGGAATCAGCCTCTACGAAAAAGCCACCAACGGCCTCTGGAGCGTCGGGGCCTATGCCTCGCTCGCCGCCTCGACCGCAAGGGACGATCCGGCATGGGCCAAGTTCGAAGGCGACCTTCGGGCCCGCTCGGCGCAGATCGCCGCCGAGAGCCTGTTCTTCACCCTCGAGCTCAACCAGCTGGACGACAATGAGCTGGAACAGGCCTTCAAGGCCCATGCCCCCGCTGGCCGCTGGCGGCCGTGGATGCGCCGGGTTCGCCTGTCGCGGCCCCATGAGCTTTCCCCCGACCTTGAGCGCCTGCTGATCGACCGCGGCCCCGGGGTTGCCAACTGGACCCGGCTGTTCGACGAGACCCTGGCCAGACTGACCGCCCGGGTCGGCCGGGAAGACCTGACCCTGCCCGAAACCCTGAACCGCCTGTCAGACCCCAGCGCCGATCGCCGCAAGCAGGCGGCCCAGGGACTGGCCAAGGCCCTGGAAGCAAGGACGTCCGTCCTGGCCCTGCCCCTCAACACCCTGGCCTTTGAAAAGCAGGTCGAGGACCGCTGGCGGCGCCATGCCAGCCCCGCGGCGGCCCGGCACCTGGCCAATGAAGTTGATGCCGATGCCGTCGAGGCCCTGGAGGCGGCCGTGGTCGAGGCCTATCCTGCCGTCAGCCATCGCTATTATGCCCTGAAAGCCAGGGTCATGGGCCGCAAGACCCTGGACTACTGGGACCGCAATGCGCCGCTGGAGACCGGCCAGCCCCGGACCTACAGCTGGGGCGAGGCCCAGACCATGGTGCTGGACAGCTTTGCCGACCTGGCCCCCAAGTTCGCCGACACGGCCCGGACCTTCTTCACCAATCCGTGGATCGACGCCCGCCCCCGGGCCGGCAAGCAGTCGGGCGCCTATTCCCATCCGGTGAACTCCGACCGCCACCCCTATGTGTTCATGAACTATATGGGCGAGCGGCGGGATGTCCTGACCCTGGCCCATGAACTGGGCCATGCCGTCCACCAGACCCTGTGCGCGCCCCTGGGCACCCTGCTGGCCGACACCCCCCTGACCCTGGCCGAGACCGCTTCCATCTTCGGCGAGGGCCTGGTCTTTGAACGCCTGCTGGCGGGGGCCTCAAAGGAAGAGCGCCTGGGCCTGCTGGCTGGCCAGATCGAGGATGGCCTCAACACCGTGGTCCGGCAGATCGCCTTCCACCGGTTCGAGACCCGCTTCCATGCCGCCCGGCTGGAGGGTGAACTGGCCCCGGCTGATATCGGTGCCCTGTGGCTGGAGGTCATGGGCGAAAGCCTGGGCCCGGCGGTCAAGCTGAACGCCGGATATGAACACTACTGGGCCTATGTCAGCCACTTCGCCCACGCCCCCTTCTATGTCTACGCCTACGCCTTTGGCGACCTGCTGGTCCGCGGCCTGATGGAGGCCCGCCGGGAAAACCCCGACGCCTTCGCCCCGCTCTATGAAGACCTGCTGGCCGCCGGCGGCACCCGCACCTATGTGGAAGCCCTCAAGCCCTTTGGCCTCAACCCCCGCGAAAAAGCCTTCTGGGCGGCGGGGATGAAGCAGCTGGAACGACGGGTGGATGCGTTTGAAGCGCTGATCTGAAGCCGAAAATAGGCCACACTCTAACCCTAGGGTTCTGACGCGTCTCGCACACCCTGGAGTCCACCATGGATCGTCGTCACCTCATGCTGGGTCTTGCCCTGGCCGCCCTGCCGCAGCTGGCCATGGCGGACGCCAAGCCGCCTGTGCCCTTAAGCAAGGTGTTCGTCTTTCTGGACAAGTATCTGGCCCTGCCAATGGCAGAGCGGACCCGGTTCGGACCAGCCTATTCCCTGCTGTTGGACAACAAGCCTGCGACAAATCTCAAGGCCGTGATCCTCGAGGCTGACGGTCGCCGAACGCCCCTTGTTCTTGGTCCGGATGGACTGGCAAAGGCCTTGCCGACCCTGGCCCAGCTTCAGACAGCGAAACTCGAAGTCGATGTGCCAGCCACGGCCAAGATGAGCATAAATCTGTCAATTGTCCCCCTGCTTCCCCTGACCCAGGACCAATCGGCCAAGGACCTGGACCTGGCCATCGCCCAGGCCAACCGCGGGGTTTCAGGGATAGCCGGGGTGATGAGCTTTGCCGCGCCCAAGCTGGTGGCCGTGGGCTTCGTTGGTGCCGGATCGGGCACCCTTCGCTTTGCCGATGGCAAGGAAGCGCCCCTGCCCCTGTACAAGGGTGTCCCCTTTTACGATCCAAAGCTTGCCAGGGGCGCAGTGGCCGTCATTCTGGCCCGGGTGCCCACAAGGCTGATCTTCAAGGGTTAGACCCCGGCCGCATCATGTGCCAACCCGGTCTCCCCGCCGGAGGGCGGTCAGATCCCGGCATACCACTCATAGCCCCGATCTTCCCAGAAACCGCCCTTGCCACCATGCAGGGACTTGAAGTCTGACACGGCCTCGATCCGGGCGATGTACTTGGCCTGCTTGTAACCCAGCTGACGCTCGACCCGCAGACGCAGGGGTGCGCCATGGCCCACGGGCAGGACCGCATCATTCATCTGATAGGCCAGTATGGTCTGGGGGTGGTAGGCGTCGATCAGGTCAATGCTCTCGTAATACTGGTTCGAGCCGTCCGTCGCCGCGCCCAGGGTGTCGAAGCAATGGAAGACCAGATAGCGGGCTTCCCGCTTGAGGCCAGCCCTGTCCAGCAGGGGCCCCAGTCGTGCACCCGTCCACTTGCCAATGGAGGACCAGCCTTCAACGCAGTCATGGCGGGTGATCTGGGAACGGGACGGCAGGGCGTGGATGTCCGCCAGGGACAGCTCCATGGGGTGATCCACCAGGCCGTCAATCACCAGCCTGTAATCCTTGAAACCCGCCATCAGGTGATCGCGATAGGGCTTGTCGCCCGGACTGATCGAGCCATTGGCCTTGAAGTCCTTGGAGATGTCCGCCGCCGTGAATTCCTTGGCCAGGGCCTTGCGGTCGATCAGGGCCCGATGGACCCGGCGGTTCAGCCCCTCGGCCTTGAGCAGGGTCTTCTGGACATCGGGATTGTCATTGATCCTGTTGCAGGCAGCGAGCCAGAGGCCCGTCAGACTGGCGGCCACGCCCTTGATCCAGCCGCGGCGGTGAATGGCGTCCGTCATGCGGCGTCTCCGTCTTCGATTTCGAGGACATAGCGACCCGTGATCATGGATCGCATGCTGTTGAAGAAGCCCACCACGATCACCAGGGCCACGTGGACCAGGACGAACAGCACGATCAGGTTGGCGCAGATGAAATGCAGGCTGCGGGCCGACTGACGGCCGCCAAACACCTCCACCAGCCAGGGCTGGCCGGCATTGACGGCCGGCGACATGGTCAGGCCGGTGAGGATCATCAGGGGCAGGACGCCGAAGATCACCGCCAGATAGGTAAACTTCTGGATGACGTTATAGCGCCGGGCCTCCTCCCCCTTGGGGAAGCGCAGGCGGGCGTGCTCGATGATCTCATGCCATAGATGTTTGCGGGTCAGCTGGTCGGCGGTCGGCAGAAGGTCACGCCTGATGTGGCCGTTCAGCAGATTGCCGATCACGTAAAAGGCACCATTGAGCACGAAGAGCCAGGCAAAGAAGAAGTGCCAGTGCCGACCGTCCACCAGGGCGCGATAACTCGGGATTGTCGCCCAGGACGGAAACCCTCTGGGTTCCCGCGCCCCCACCTTGCCGGAGTAACCGAACAGGCCGGTGGTGTTGAATGACAGGGGCCCAAGGGTTGTGACACCCATGGTGGTCTCGCCCCGGGTGACCGCACCCATGTGCAGCCAGGGCTCGGCAAAGGTCGCCTTCTGGCCCCAATAGAGCGACGGATGGGCATTGAAAATCTGCAGGCCGCTCATCAGCAGCAGACAGATGGACAGGACGTTCAGCCAATGGCTGATCCGCACCACCAGGGTGTGGCGGTAGGTCAGCACCTTCGCAACGCTTCGTGATTCCGTCATCTGAACCCCTTTTTACAACCTGAACTTGCCATAGTTCAGGGACGCAGGCGAGTCATGGACTGTTTCGCTTGTGGTGGGGAATTGGTTACACAGCGGGTGCGACATAGGGAGTGCGTGATGGGTCAAGCAGTCGAGGTCTGGAGCGGAGGTGCCAATACCTGGGAAAGCGACGAGATGGGGCATCTCAATGTCCGGTTCTGGGTCGCAAAATCCCTGGAGGCCCTGGGCGGTCTGGCACGGGTTCTGGGCATGCCCGAGGCCTTTTCCGCCGAGGCCGGGGCAACCCTGGTGGTCCGTGAGCAGCACATGCGGTTCCTGCGGGAGGCCAGGGCCGGCATGTCCCTGACGGCCCAGGGCTCCGTCGTTGAAATGGGCGATACCGACGCCCGCCTGCTGATCGTCCTGCACCATCTGTCCGGCGAACCGGCGGCGACCTTCCAGACCGTGGTCTCCCATGTCACGGCAGGTGACCTGAAACCCTTTCCCTGGCCCCGGAGAGTGCGCGATGCCGCCGCGGCCATCACAGCCCCGGTTCCGGCTCACGCTGCAGCCCGCAGTATCGACCTGTCTCCCGTGACCACCATGGCCAGCCTGGCAAAGGCCGAAGAGCTGGGTTTGCAGAGGATAGGCCTGGGAACCATCCAGGCTGCAGAGCTCGACGTCTTCGGACGCATGCGGGGGGAAATGCTGGTGGGCAGGATCTCGGACGGCGTATCGCGGCTGTTCGGTAACGACCGGCCAGGCCCGACCCTGGCTCCCGGCGAAGCGCCTAAACGTATCGGCGGCGCTGTTCTGGAATACCGGATCGTCCACCATGACTGGCCCAGGGCCGGGGATCATGTGGAGGTGCGCTCTGCCCTGTCTGAAGTGACCCCACGTATCCGGAGGGTCATGCACTGGATGGTCGACCCGGTCAGCGGCAAGCCCTGGGGCAGCACCGAGGCGGTGACCATCAGTTTTGACCTGGATGCCCGCAAGACGGTGGACATCAATCCTGAAGCCATGGCCGAGATGATGAAGAAGGCCGTTCCTGGCCTCGGGCTCTAAAGACTGCGCAGAACCTCGACCACCAGGTCGGGACGTTCCATGGGCAGGAAGTGGGAGGTTCCGGAAACCACCTCGACCCTGACCTTGCCTGACCGGGTCAGGATGGGCTCTGGCCCCTCCAGCCGACAGGTTGAGCCGATCTCGGCGCGGAGTATGCGGATGGGCATGTTGACCGCGTCAAAGGCGGAATAGGCCTCATGCCCCTGGGCCGTGAAATTCGAGGCCTCCCAGGCCGGCGCACAGGTCAGGGCCACATCGCCTGCCGGGGTGTCGGCAAAGCCATCCTGCACATAGTCGACGAGCATGGCTTCGGACCAGGAGCGGAAGGCGCCCCGCCCGCGATAGGCTTCAACTGCCGCTGCCTTGCTGGCAAAGGCTGGTCGACGCTTTCGCGCACCCACGGCCAGGGGACTGTCATTCATGGCGGCGCGATCCATGCCGGAAATGACCTCTGGCGACATGATGACCGGATCAAACAGGGCCAGGGCCCGCACCCGATCGGGTCTGGCCGCGGCGGCCAGCAGGCTGGAAGCCCCTCCCATGGAATGACCCGCCAGAATGGCGTTTTCAAGCTCCAGGGCGTCAATGACGGCGGTAAGATCGTCGCCGACATCACGCCAGGAATCCCGGGGAAGGCTGGCATCAGCGGGCAAACGGGACAGGCCATGCCCCCGTTGATCCACCATGATCACCCGCAGGGCATCCGTCAGGGGCTCGAGAATGGAGCGATAGGTCCGGGCATTGAAGCCGTTGGCGTGGGAAAAGACGATGTCGACGGGGCGGTCGGTTGGCCCGAATTCATAGGCCGTGGTTTCTCCACCCCTCTGCGGAATGGCGATCACGCGGGGCCGCAAGACACTGTTGCCTGTCGAGGTCATCTTCAATTTCTCCCTGGTCTAGCTATACCAAGGTGAGCCCGCAGGGCTATAGCCGCACAGTGCCCTTTGACTGTCGGCCAAAAGTTGCATATCCGGATTTTGCTACCTTCAAGGAACATGCCGATGAACGCGTCTATACTTCGCAAGGCCATGGTCGCCGCGACCGCGGTCATCAGCCTCACAATCTCGGCCTGCAGCAAGCCTGCCGAGAAGGCCGCTGAACACGGTGCGGAAACCACGACCGAGGCCGCTGCCACCTCGACTGATGCGGCCCAGAGCGCCGCCGACGCGGCTGCCGATGCGTCCAAGGCCGCGTCGGACGCCATGGCCAGCTCATCTGCCCCTGCCGCGGAACCCGCCGGGGCCGCAGACGTAGAGCCTGAAAAGGGCGCTGAAGCGCCGCCACCAACGGTCGAAGAGCAGGCTCACGCCAAGCATTAGGCCCGGGCACGGTTCAGCATCCTTAGGGGTGGCTCTTTTCATTTGCCACCTCCGGCGCCATGGGTCTGTCATGCGCGGCGATCCCCCAATTCTTGACTGGTCATCAGCTGGTGAGCCCAGATCGCGCCTTTATGGGGATGTCTATTTCTCGGCAGAAGACGGGCTGAGCGAAGCGCGGGCCGTTTTTCTGGAAGGCTGTGACCTGCCAGGCCTATGGACCGGACGCACACGGTTTGTGGTTGGTGAGCTGGGCTTCGGGACCGGCCTGAACATTCTGGCCCTGCTTGATCTGTGGCGGACAACCAGACCACCAGGCAGCCACCTCAGCATTTTTTCCGTGGAAGCCCATCTCATGTCCCGCGATGAGGCCAGGCGCGCCCTGGATCGCTGGCCTGAAATCGCCGACCTGGCAGACCAGATCCTCCGACAATGGCCAAAGGCCCGCTCAGGGCGCCATCGCATGGATCTGCCGGACCTCGGTGCCCACCTGGATCTGGCCCTGATGGATGTCGGCACGGCGCTGGAACAATGGCAGGGACGGGCAGATGCCTGGTTTCTGGATGGCTTTTCACCCGCGCTGAACCCGGCCATGTGGAGCGATGAGGTGCTGGCCCTGGTGGCCCGGAAAACGGCACCCGGCGGACGGGCCGCGACCTTTACCGTCGCCGGGCAGGTCAGGCGGGGCCTGCAATCGGCGGGCTTCAGCGTCGACAAGCGGCCAGGCTTCGGTCGAAAGCGGGAGAGGCTGGTTGCGAGCTTGCCGGATCCTGCGATTGCCGCGCCGCCATCACCGCCCAGGGTCGCCATCATAGGCGCCGGGATTGCCGGGGCCAGTGTAAGCCGCGCCCTGAGTGACCTTGGCATCCTCCATCAGGTGTTTGATGGCGAAGGTCCGGGATCAGGGGCATCGGGAAACCCCGCCGCCCTGGTGACGCCACGACTGGATGCCGGACTTGGCCCCGTGGCCCGCCTGACCACCCAGGCCTTCTTCCGGGCGCGGGATCTCTATCTGGCAACGCCAAAGGCCGTCCTGTCCCAGGGCGTCCTGCAACTGGCCGTGGGGGACCGCGACGCAGGCAGGTTCGACAAGATCGCCGCTTCCGGCTTCTTCGGGCCAGGGGACCTCGAAATCCTGACCCCCGATGAGGCCTCGGCACGGCTGGGTGAAGACACCGCTCTTTCGGGCCTGGATCTGGCCAGCGCCCTGGTGATTCAGCCAGGGTCGGTTCTGAGTGCATGGCTTGAAATATCCACACAGGTCAGGATCGGAGCCATGATCGACACCCCCGGCGGATGGCGTCTGGAGGATCAGATCGGCACGCCCCTCGGCACCTTCGATGTTGTGGTGCTTGCGGCAGGGCAGAGCTGTCTGGATCTGGTGCCGGCGCTTGATCTGCGTCCTGTGCGGGGTCAGGCCACGTGGCTCGATACGGATGAGCCCATCCAGGCCGCAGCGTGGGGCGGCTATCTGGTTCCAGCCCCAAATGGCGTTCTGTTTGGGGCCACCCATGACCGCGGCGATAGCGCCACAGAGATCCGCCCGGAGGACCAGTCGCGAAACCTCGATGCCCTCGCCGAGGCCCGTCCTGCCCTTGCGGCAAGGTTCAGGGATGGCAACCTTTCAAACCGGGCTGCTGTAAGGGCAACAACAGCCGACAGCCTGCCCCTGGCGGGACCCTCCGGGCATCCTCATCTGTTCCTGCTGTGCGGATTCGGGTCCCACGGTTTCTCCTTTGCCCCCGTCATGGGCGAGCATGTCGCCGCCCTGATCGGCGGGACACCCTCGCCGCTTTCGGCAGAGGCCGCTGAGCTGATTCATCCGGACCGCTTCAGGCGCAGGATGGCAAGGCGAAGTCACAATTCCGCCGGGAATGCCGGTAAGGTTCCGTCCTAGATTTCCATCTGGAGGTTTCTGTCATGACACGATCCAAAATCCTGCTGTCCTTGCTCGCCGTGGCCGGGCTTGGGGTGCCGGCCGTCGCTCAGGCGGCAGACACTGCGCCGCGCCAAGCGACACGGAGCTGTTTCCGCGCCGCCGATGTCGAAAATTTCAGCGCCGCCGATGACCGGACCGTTTATCTGCGGGCCAACCGTAAGCAGGTCTATCGCCTGGACATGTTTGGATCATGCCCGGATGTCGACTGGGCCTGGCGCATCGGGATCAAGAACAGGGGATCTTCCTGGATCTGCTCGGCCATGGACGCGACCCTTATCACCCGGAGTTCAGCAGGTGTTCGCCAGTGTGCGGTGAGCAAGCTGACCCTGATGACCCCGGAAGAGGTCGAGGCCCTGCCCAAGCGCAGTCGACCTTGATCCGCTGGAGCCTTTCCCCTGAGGCGGGATCGTCTCGCGGGCTGATGACAGGTTCCAATTCAGAGGCCTGAAACATGAAGAAGGGCGTCCCGGATACCGGGACGCCCTTTTCAGGTCTGAATTTCCCCTGCCCGGAAGGACAGGGGAATGATTACAGCACGTGCCTAGAAGCGCTTCTTGACGCCCAGGGTGACAACGCGACCCAGGGGGTTTCCGCTCCCATAATCGTAGTTGTACTGAACGCCGATGGCGAAGGGGGGTTCTTCGTCAAACAGGTTCATGACCGAAACCGTGGCCGTCGTATCCCAGGGCAGGTCCACCTTGTAGGTGATGTCATGCTGCCAGTATTCCGGGATCACGGTCGGGCCCGAGACATAGGCCGCGATGGCGATTGGCGTTGCTTCGATCTGGCGGACCTTGGAAACGTAACGGGTCTGCCAGCGGAGGTTATGCGGCCCGGACGCCCAGTTCATGAACAGATTGCCGCGGATCCGGTTATAGCCCGTGAAGATGGATGCCCGATAGGTGCCGGCGCGGTGGATGACGCCGGTAGCCGTGGGAATGCCTTCAATGGAATAAGGCGTTTCATCATAGGTCAGCAGATAGGTGCCGTCAGCGCCGGTCGAAAGGTCACCCCCAAGGACCTCCCCGACGTTCCAGTTGACCTGGAAGTCGACGCCGCTGGTCTTGACCGGACCACCGTTGATGTACTGGGTACGATAGGACAGGATGCTCGCCTTGGAACAGACCCCCTGGTCGAAGTTCATCCGGGACTGGATGGCGGCATAGGCCGCATTCCCACAGTGGTCGGTGCACCCGCAGGGAACAGCAGATTGAGGATGTCTGCCGTCGCCTCGGACGTCAGGGCATCCTTGAAATCGAAGTTCCAGTAGTCAAGGGTCGCCGTAACACTGGCCACTTTGAGCACGGTGCCGATGTTGTAGGTCGTCGCCTTTTCTGCCCGCAGGTTCGCATTGCCGTACAGGTCATTGGCACGATAGGTGCCGCTGGCATTGGTCAGGCCGCGGGTGAAACGGTCAGCGGTGAAGATGGCGAGCGGGGCACGGTAGGTGGTTCCGAAGGAGCCGCGAAGTGCAAGCCAGTCCGTCGCCTGCCACTTGGCGGAGATCTTCGGGTTCGTGGTCGAACCCTGGCCCTGATAGAACTCGTAGCGGCCTGCAAGGGTCACTTCGAGGGATTCCGTCACCGGGATCTTGGATTCAACGAAGAGCGCGCTGATTTTCCGGGACACATCATAGGGACGCAGGTTGGCATTGAACAGGAAGGGGCCGTTCGAGGTGCCCGGGCAGGCCGGTGAGCCATCGCCGAAAGGTGCGGAGTCGACGCAGGGCGTCGCCGTCGCATCATAATAGGTATCCGGGGTCTGCTGGGTGCGGTCATAACGGAACTGCGCACCGGCTGCCCACTTCACATTGCTGTCAGCCCAGAGCTTGAGGGAGGTGTCACCCGCCAGCACGAGGTCAGCAACCGCCAGGCGGGACTGAATCTCGTTATACTGCTTCTGGATCATCCAGCCGGCAACCGCGCCGCGGTTAG
>CAIYSH010000426.1 GCA_903928755.1 uncultured Alphaproteobacteria bacterium
CTCGTGGTACCAGGCCAGGCCAAGCTTGCTGACATTGGTCGTGTCAATTTTAGTCAAAGGGCTGAAGCGCTGCTCATCATAGGTCCGGCCAACCGACAGCCACTCGCCATTCTTGTTGGCCGCGGCGATCCTTGCGCCATCCACATTTCCGGCTGACTTGCCTGCCAACTGACCGCAGGCGGCCAACATCAGCGTCAGTGCCAGCGCAATAGATAATCTGCCAAATTTCATGGGACCCTCCCTGGGCGATCGACATGGCGACCTTGCTGCCAATATGCCCAGACCAAGGCCAAGGGCAAGGCGTGACCCAGCGTCAGTTGGCCGGTGATCCAAAGGCTTTTGCCGATTTTGGAAAAAGCGCGCCGTTAAGACCTGACTCATGACTCTGAAACCCGGTCTTTACCCAAGGCCTGTATCAAATCGCAACACAAAGAGCCTCATCCCAGGGTCCTCCCCCGGCAGATGAAGGTCCGATACAGGTGGGTGCTTTCAAATGACCAGAACGGTCCTTGTCGTCGATGACGATCCGACACAGCGGCGGCTGCTCCAGGCCGTGCTTGAGCGCGATGGCTTTGCCGTGGTCCAGGCCGAAGGCGGTGATCAGGCCATTGCGCGCCTGACGGCGGGTGGGGCCTGCGACGTCATCCTGCTGGATCTGGTCATGCCGGGCATGTCGGGGCAGGATACCTTGAAGGAGATCAGGGCCCGAGGCTTCAACCAGCCGGTGATCGTGGTCACGGCAACCGGCGGGATCGACACGGTCGTGGCGGCCATGCAGGCCGGCGCCACCGACTTCTTTGTCAAACCAGCCTCGCCAGAGCGCATCAACGTCTCGATCCGGAATGCCCTCTCCATGGGGGCCCTGAAGGGCGAAGTCGAGCGGCTGAAAAAACATGCCGGTGGCAAGACCACCTTTGCCGACCTGGTCGGATCCTCGGCCCCCATGCAGATGGTCAAGCGCATGGGTGAGCGGGCGGCCAAGTCCTCCATTCCCATCCTGATCACCGGCGAAAGCGGCGTCGGCAAGGAAGTCATCGCCCGCGCCGTCCATGGGTCCTCAGACCGCAGCGGCAAGCCTTTCGTCGCAGTCAATTGCGGAGCCATCCCGGAGAACCTGGTCGAATCCATCCTGTTCGGTCACGAAAAGGGCAGCTTTACCGGTGCCACAGACAAGCACCTGGGCAAGTTCCAGGAAGCCAGTGGCGGCACGCTTTTCCTCGACGAAGTGGGCGAACTGCCCCTGGACATCCAGGTCAAGCTTCTCCGGGCCCTGCAGGAGAGTGAGATTGATCCTGTGGGCTCCAAGCGATCCATAAAGGTGGATGTGCGGATCGTCTCTGCCACCAATCGGGACCTCACCCTGGCTGTCAGCGAAGGCCGGTTCCGCGAGGATCTGTTCTATCGCCTGAATGTCTTCCCCATCGAAGCCCCGGCGCTCCGCGAACGGCGTGATGATGTGCCTGCCCTCGTTGATACCTTTGTCCGCCGGTTCAATGTGGAGGAAGGCAAGTCCGTGGTCGGTGCCTCTGCTGAAACCCTGGCCCTGCTCACGGCCTTTGACTGGCCAGGCAATGTCCGACAGCTGGAAAATGCCGTCTATCGGGCCATCATCCTGGCGGATGCGCCATATCTGCAGCCCTATGACTTCCCCGCCATTTCCGGCATAGCCGCCGCCCCACCGGAATTGGCCGGCGAGCGACCGCTTGTTGCACCGCCAACCCTGGACGAGTTGATGGCCAGCCTGCCCAAGGACAGCCCGGTCAAGATCCTGGATGCCCGTGGTCATCTTCGGACCCTGGAAGAGATCGAGCGGGACCTTATCCAGCTGGCGATTGAAATCTATGCCGGCCATATGAGCGAAATCGCCCGGCGGCTGGGTATTGGTCGCTCCACCCTCTATCGCAAGGTGCGCGAGCAGGGTCTGGAAGACGTGCTGAATGGAATTACCGGAGGCGAGCCCGAGGACCTAAAGCTGAAGTCGGCCTAATCGTGCTCGGGCTTTGCCTTGCGTCTGAAGCCCCGCCGCGGAAGCTCTTTCTTCTCGCCCTTGGCCTTGGATGTGATTTCTTTCAGCTTCACATGCTGCATGACCGACAGGGCCTGGCCCGGGCCGCCCTTTTCGGGGTCACCGAAGGCGCGACCATAGGTCTTGAGCCGGTCCTCGACCGAGCCCAGGAATTCACCTTCCCAATCGGAAAGCTTCACCCCGGCGCGGTCCGCCTGACGGCGGGCGCGCTTGAGGGCGTTCAGGGCGGCGCGCTTTGCGGCCGCCTTGGGATCTGGTGGTCCGCGTTTCAAATCTCTCCCATGGCGGCGAGGTAGAGATCCAGAATCGCCTCTTCCTCCATCCGCTTGGCGCGGTCCTGTTTGCGGATGCGGACCACCTTGCGCAGGATCTTGACGTCAAAGCCGTTGCCCTTGGCTTCGGCGAAGACCTCCTTGATCTGTTCGGCGATCTCGGACTTTTCCTGCTCGAGACGTTCAATGCGCTCGATAATGCTCTTCAGCTGGCCCTGGGCCGCCTGGTTCAGAACGTCGGAATGGGCGGCGTCGTCGGCCATGGGGTGAGTCTCTCACAGGAAGGAAGTTACGGAAAGCCGCGGAACCTAGATCGCAAGTCGCCCAAGGGAAAGCCGGTTGCTGCAGATTATTGCGGCCTCGAAATCTTCTGCGAGGGGGCCAGACGCCCACGAAGAAAACCGGCCACGAGTGACCGGTTATGGAAAAATCCTGTCGTAGAAGGTGCCGGGTTTCCACAGCACCGCGTCACTGTCGATTTCCCGGAGTACCCCCTTGGGCCTCTCCGGGTCTCCGGCGCGGACCGCTTAGCCCTGCCGCGCCTTGAAGCGCGGGTTGGTCTTGTTGATCACATAGACCCGGCCCTTGCGGCGCACGAGCTTGCAATCGCGGTGACGCGTCTTGAGGGTTTTGAGCGAGCTTCTGACCTTCATAACACTATCTTCTTGGGCGCGGGACGTCGGCGTCCGGGTTGCGATTGAGGCGGCGCGTATACGGGCTGCGGGTTTGTGAGTCAATGAATGCCGTCGGTCACCATGTGTTTTAGGGCTTTTGATTGAGCACAACCGCCAGGATGGTTAGGCTGTCGCCATGGATCGTCGCACCTTTTTCGCCCTGTTTCTTGCCGGATGTGCGGATCCGTCGATGAACCTCGTCCCTGGCCTTCCGGGACAGCCAACCCCGGCCTCTCCCCAGCCTGTCCAGCCGTTAACGGGGTCTGGAGACGCTGTTTTCGATATGTGGGCCAGGGACTTCTATGCACGTGCCGTTCAGGCGGGTCTGCCCTCAGACCTTCTCGACCGCGAGCTTGCGGGACTGCTGCCTGACCCCCGCGTCGTCACGCTGGACACACGGCAGCCGGAATTTGCAAAACCCTTCAGCGACTACATCAAGGGTGTGGTGACCGAGGACAGGGTGGCAATCGGCAGTCGCAAGCGGGCAGAACTGGCCTTCCTGCTTGGCCCTGTTGAAAAGACCTATGGCGTGGCGCCTGACGTCCTTCTGGGTGTCTGGGCCATGGAGACCGGTTTCGGGTCGACCCTTGGCGGCTTCGACGTCATCCGGTCCATGGCCACACTTGCCGCCCAGGGACGACGCCGTCAGTTTGCCGAAGATCAGCTCATGGCGGCCCTGAGGATCATCGGCTCCGGGGAGTTTCCAAGATCGCGGCTCATCGGGTCGTGGGCAGGTGCCATGGGCCAGACCCAGTTCATTCCGACCTCATTCCTGTCCACGGCGGTTGATGGGGACGGCGATGGTCGGCGCGACATCTGGGGATCGGCACCCGATGCCCTGGCGTCGGCTGCCAACCTTCTGGCCAAGGGGGGATGGAAGCGGGGAGAGAGTTGGGCCCGGGAGGTCGTTGTGCCAGCGGGTTTTGATTTCAGCCTGACCGAAGGCCCGCGGGAGGCACCGGGCTGGTGGGCGGCGCTTGGATTACGCCGCGCCGATGGTTTGCCCTGGAGCGTTGAGGATCAGGCCTCCAAAGCCATGCTGGCCGCGCCGACCGGCGCCGACGGGCCGGTTTTCCTGCTCTTCCCAAATCATTTTGCCATCCGCACCTACAACAATGCGACGACCTATGCCCTGGCTGTGGGCCTGCTGGCGGACAGGTTCTCCGGACTGGGTCCCCTGTCCAAGGCCTGGCCTGCAGAGACACCCCTGGCCCTTGCCGACCGGATTGGTGCCCAGAAGGCGCTGAAGGCGTTGGGGTTTGACCCGGGCGAGCCGGACGGTGTCGTCGGGATCAATACCCGCAGTGCCCTGCGGGCCTGGCAGAAATCCAGGGGCCTGACGGCGGATGGCTATCTGTCCATGGCCATGATCGGCCTGCTCCAGGCCGAGGTTCCGATCCCCTGATCAGCCAGCCCCCTCGTCGCTCTTTTCCAGGGTGGCGTAGTTGGTGTCTTCCTGACTTGTGGGTTTTGGATCGGCGGACTTCAGCTGCACATTACGCAGCGCATAAACCAGCATGGCCATCAGCAGGACGAAGTTCAGCAGGAAGGGCGCGGGGTGCACCCGCTCATAAAGCCAGACAAAGAAGGGTGCCAGAACCACATTGACCCCGTTCACCGCAGCAATGGCGCCGGCGGCCCGGGCCTGTTCTCCCATGTTTACAGCCAGGGAGGCGCCTGCCGTGAATCCCGGTCGGGCAAATCCGAAGCCCAGGCTGGAGAGGGCATAGCCCACGACGACCGTCCAGTAGTCCGGCGAAAAAGCGACAATCAGATTGCCTGCCGCTGCGACGATAACCCCCCAGCGCAGCAGCTGGCGCGGTGTCATTTCGAACATGCGGATCAGGCCCCACTGGGCGAGAAGGCCAGCGACAGCGCCAAACATCATGGCCACGGCGATGAAGCCCTGGGCCAGGGTCGGTGACAGTTTCAGTTTGTCGATGATCAGGAAGCCCAGGGTCTGGCCCTGGGCTGTCTGACAGACAGCCACGATGAAGCCGTAGATGAGGAATGGGGTCAGCCTGGGATCCTGCCACATGGGCTTGACCCGGACCCCATCCACGACCTTGGGCGGCGGAGACCAGGCCGGTCGATGCTGACTTTCCGGGAGATATCTCCAGACCACGAACAGCATGCCCCCGGCGATCAGGGAAAACCCAGCCATGGGTCCGGCCAGGCCGATCAGGGGCAGGACAAACAGGGGGGCGACGAAGGGCCCGACAACCGTGCCAAGCCCAAAGGCGCCGGCCAGGCTGGACATGGACTGGGTCCTCTGTTCCAGCGGGGTATGCTCGGCGACATAGGCCTGGGTGGCAGGATTGGAGGCCGCGCCAAACAGCCCGAACAGCGCTCTTGCCAGCAGGAAGCAGCCGAATATGACCAGGGGTGGGGCCAGGTGTTTCAGTCCGAAGGTGACGACAACAGCGCAGACCGCCATGGAAACCATGAAGCCGGACAGGCCGATCATCATCATCGGCTTGCGGCCATACTTGTCCGAGGCCCGCGCCCAGTAAGGCGAGGAAAATGCCCACATCAGCGCTGAAAGGGAGAAAATCGCCGCGACCATCGGGTCTGGAATGCCGATCGAGCGGCCAATGGCCGGCAGGACTGAAATCATCCCGGTATTGCCCATGGCCGTGGCGAAGGACACACCGAAGATGATGGCGAAGGTGGAGCGGGGCAGACCGCTCAGGGGGGGCTTTGTCGTGGGCACGGGAAAAGCAGATAATCGGTGTCGATGCTGACGCAAACCTGGAAATCGTCACCGCGTATTAAGCATTAATGTGGATGATGCGGTAAGATTTCGACGGGACGGATTTTCCGCATGTTTCAGATAATCGGTATTGTCCTGCTGTTTGGCCTGGTGTTCGGCAGTTACATCATGACGGGCGGGAACATGGGGGTGATCCTGCATGCCGCGCCGCATGAAATGATGGCGATCGGCGGTGCTGGCGTGGCGAGTTTCCTGATCTCCAATTCCATGACGGTCATCAAGGGCTGTGCCTCCGGCATGGGCAAGATCTTCGGCGGGCCGAGCTGGAAGGCTGCCGACTATCGCGACCTGCTGTCCCTGCTGTTCATGTTGACCAAGACCATGAAGTCAAAGGGTGTCATCGCCCTGGAAAGCCACATCGAGAACCCCCACGACTCCTCGATCTTCTCCCGGTATCCGAAGATCATGAAGGACCATTTCGCCATCGATTTCATCTGCGACACCCTGCGGATGATGACCATGAACCTGGAAGATCCCCATCAGGTCGAAGACGCCATGGAAAAGCAGCTGGAAAAGCATCACCATGAGGCCCTTCACCCGGCGCATGCCATCCAGTCACTGGCGGATGCCTTGCCCGCCCTGGGTATCGTTGCTGCCGTTCTCGGGGTCATCAAGACCATGGGTTCGATCACCGAGCCGCCGGAAGTCCTGGGTGAAATGATCGGCAGCGCCCTCGTCGGCACCTTCCTCGGGGTCTTCCTGGCCTATGGTTTGGTGGCCCCCTTCGCCTCGCGCCTGACCGGCGTGGTCGAGGAAGACGGTGCCTTCTACAAGATCATCCAGTCCGTCCTGGTCGCCCACCTGCACGGCAATGCCGCTCAGATCTCGGTTGAAATCGGCAGAGGCAGCGTGCCGTCTGCCTCCCAGCCGAGTTTTGCCGAGTTGGAGCAGGCGCTTTCTGAAGTCCCGGCCGCAGGCTAATCCGGCATCCGCCGGTTCGCATGACCCATCTTCCGGCCGGCCTTGGCTTTGCGCTTCCCGTAGACGTGTAACCGCGTCCCGGATTCTGCGCCCAGTTTCGCCCAATCCGAAATATCATCGCCCAGCAGGTTTTCCATCTCGATCTGCGCGTGGGCATGGGTGGGGCCAAGCGGCCATCCCGCTATGGCCCGGACATGCTGCTCAAACTGGTCGACATCGCATCCGTCCTGCGTCCAGTGGCCGGTATTGTGGACCCGCGGTGCGATCTCGTTGACCAGGAGTTGGCCGTCCGCCAGTTCGAACAGCTCGATCCCGATGACGCCGACATAGTCGAGGCCTGTCAGAATCCGGGTGGCGATGCGTTCAGCCTGCTCTTCCACCGCCTCGGAGACCGTTGCTGGTGCCAGTGTGCGACGAAGGACGCCACCCTCATGATGGTTTTCGCCAAGGGGGTAGATCGCGACGTCTCCAGTCCGGCCGCGGGCGGCTATGACCGAGAGCTCACGGACAAAGGCGGCGGGAGCCTCGACAATCACCGGCCTGTTGCCCAGGGCATGAAAAACCGCCTCTGCATTGGCCAGGTGTTCCACCCAGGACTGGCCCTTGCCATCATAACCATCCCGCCGGGTCTTCATCAGGCAGGGAAAGCCGATCTGCTCTGCGGCCTGTCGTGCGCCCTCGGGGGTATCGGCTTCGGCAAATGCGACAGTCGGAACCCCCGCCGCGTTCAGGAAGGTTTTTTCGGCCACGCGGTCCTGGGCGGTTGCCAGGGCGCGGGCACACGGGGCGGTTTCGACACCGAGCTCTGCCAGGATTTCAAGGGCCCGGGCCGGGACGTTTTCGAATTCAAAAGTCACGACGTCAGCCCGGCGCGCCAGTTCCGTCAGGCCCTCGCGATCCTCATAGGGCGTCGTGATCACATGGGCACTGACCCTCGCGGCGGGACAGTCAGGTTCCGGTTCCAGTATGACAACATCAAAGCCGAGCCTTGCCGCAGCCAGGGCCAGCATGCGTCCAAGCTGGCCACCGCCGAGAATCCCGAGGGTTGAGCCGGGGGGGAGGGGGATCATGACAGGTTTCAGGCGTCTTCCACCGACTCGGCCACACTGGCGGTCAGGGCGGCCCGAAACCCCGCCAGCCTTGTGGCAAGGTCAGGGTCTGCCAGGGCCAGAATCTGGGCTGCCAGAATGCCGGCATTCCGTGCGCCCGCTTCGCCTATGGCCAGGGTTGCGACAGGAATGCCCGCCGGCATCTGGACGATGGACAACAGGCTGTCCATGCCCTTCAGCGCCCTGGATTCAACGGGAACGCCCAATACGGGCAGGTCTGTGAGGGCGGCGGTCATGCCCGGCAGATGGGCGGCACCGCCAGCCCCGGCGATGATGACCTTGAAACCGGCAGCCTTTGCTCCCCGCGCAAAGGCAAACATGCGCTCAGGTGTCCGGTGGGCCGAAACCACCCTGGCTTCCCAGGCTATGCCCAGGGCGGTGAGATTTTCGGCTGCGCCCTTGAGGGTCGGCCAGTCGGATCGGCTGCCCATGATGATGGCGACAGGCGCGGACGAAGCGCTCATGAGGTGCAGGCCCTGATTCAAGAGGCCTGAGCACTTTCCAATCCGACCACCCGTGGTCAACAACCGGCAAATGCTCTGGCGGAAAGCGGCGGAGTATAGGGGCAGCCTTTGCGTGAGCAACCGATGAGGGTTAGGATTCGCCCAACAGCAAGCGAATTGCTGATTCTGGATGGGTTGAATGAAGGTCTCTGGTGCCCGCAACGAACCGTTTTCGACGATCCGCAAACGTGCCCTGGCTCAGGCCGGTGCCTATGCGACGTCAAACGTCGCCCCGCCGACGGACAAGACGGCCTTCCTGGGGCTGAGCGAAGCCGACATGACTCCAGCCGTTCAGGGGGCCATCAAGACCCTGCTGACCGAGGTGGATGATCTGCGTGGCGAGGTGGCCCGGCTCAAGGTCCGCCTGGCCGAGGTCGAGGAACTTGCCGACAGGGACCCGCTTACGCCTGCGCTGAACCGCCGGGCCTTCATGCGGGAACTGGGCCGGATCCGGACCTTTGCCCAGCGCTATGGCTCACCGGCCAGTCTTGTCTATTTCGACCTTGATGATTTCCGGAGCGTCAATGAGCGGTTCGGTCATGCCGCCGGGGATGCCGCCCTGCAGGCTGTGGCGCAAAGGCTGGCGGGAAGCGTACGGGAAAGTGACCTTGTGGCGCGAATGGGCGGTGACGAGTTCGCGGTCGTTCTTGTGCAGGCCGATCTCGCCACGGCAGAGGTCAAGGCCAGTGCCCTCGCCCAGACCATCGAGACCAGCCCCATCCGTTTCGGCGACTGGTCAGCCCCCCTTCATATTTCCTATGGGGTGATCGAGATTACGGCGGACACCGATCCTGAAACCCTGCTGGCCCAGGCGGATGCCGCCATGTTCGCCCGCAAGCGCGAGCGCCGGGCGGCGAGCTAGACAAACGACAGCCAGGCTCCGGTCAGGGTCGCGGCCTGGACCCCCACAAGGATAATCTGACCGCCGCCGCCCATGCTGATCACGGTATCTGCCCCAACCTGAACCAGTGCATAGAGGGTCCCGACATCCAGGACGATCCGGTCGCCTTCGCTCCGGCTGAAATCCAGGATCCGGTCAATACCGGCATCCCCAAAGCTGTGGAAGGTATCGGCACCAATGCCCCCGACCAGGGTATCGTCTCCCCGGTCCCCTGAGAGCCAGTCATTGTCGGAACTGCCTGACAGGCTGTCATTGCCCTGGCCCCCGCGCATGATGTCCGCACCCTGGCCGCCGAGGCAGGTATCGTCGCCGAGATTGCCGTAGACAATGTCATCGCCATTTTCTCCGTAGAGAAAGTCATTGTCCTTGCCGCCGACCACCCAGTCGGCACCGTCGCCGCCATAGCAGGTGTCATTGCCGGTATTGCCATTGATGTCGTCGAAGTTCAGGCTGCCGACCAGGATGTCATTTCCGGCGTCGCCCCGCAGATAGCTGTTGCCTTCACTGCCGTAGATCGAGTCGTCCCCGGCCCCGCCGAATATGGTGTCGTCGCCGAGACGCCCGTTGAGGGAGTTGTTCAGGTCGTTGCCGGTGATGCTGTCGGCATTATAGCCGCCAATGGCATTTTCGATATTGGTGCCCATCGCAATGGCCACATTGCCGGAATAGCCGCCGACATCCGAAAAATAGCCGGGGCGAAGATCGATGACCTGTTTGCTGATGTATTCTGAAAAGTCGAAGGTGTCATTTCCGCCGGCGTCCCAGACGGCGAACTGTGCCGCGGACCCATTGGTCGCCAGGACGAACCAGGGCCGGTCCGCATTCGAGTTGAAACCATAGACCGTATTGCCGGTCCGGGTGGTCATGTTGGAACCATAGATCTGCTGGATCGCCGCAATATCGTCCAGCAGGGGTGCCGCAGAATAGCCAGGCAGGCTGGCGCCCGTACTCGACCCGGCAAAATAGCTCATCACCGTATATTGCCGACTGTCCTCGTAATATTCGGCATTTACGGCATAGGTCAGGGTCTCGGTTGCCGATGCGTCATAGGCCCCCGGATGACCAAGCCCGATCGTGTGACCCAGTTCATGGACCAGAACCAGCCCGCCATAGTTTCCGACGGTGGGGCTCTCGTTATAGCTTTTTGTAATATCGACCCAGAGGTCGCCATCATTTGAGGCAATGTTCTGGTTTCCCGGGTAGAAGGCGAAGGCTGCGGCTCCGGCCGCGCCTGACGAATAATTGCCGAGCAGCATGGAGGCATTGTCAGAATAGGCAGCCTCACCGCCGGTTCCCGATCCCACTCTGACAAAGTGGATATTGGCCACATCGGACCAGCCCTTGAGCGCCAGTTCCGCCTGATTGATCTGGGCCGAATTGAATCGCGTGAACCCCGCGATGTCAGATGGATA
>CAIYSH010000427.1 GCA_903928755.1 uncultured Alphaproteobacteria bacterium
CATTGCCATGGACGCATCAGATCTGGGACACGAACTGGAAAGCCTTTTGAAGCTTCGCTCCAAGCCTTTCGCGATGAAGATGTATGAAGATCGGAGGGATATGGAGTCCATCCCGGGGATCCGTCGCCCCCAGGCCGTTCATACCCTGGACCAGATCGTCGGACAGGCGTCCCGTTTGGGCTGGACCGTGGGGGTAACGTCAGACGACCTGGTCGGAGCCCAATGCAGGGCGGTTGTCGGGCTCGGCGGGGCCAAGACTGAAGCCTGGCAATCTGGCGAACACATGAAGGGGGTCTGGTTTTCGACCTCTGAAGACGCCCGGGCGCATCAGGAGGCCATGGAGTGTGTTCCTGACGGTCTCTATGACGCCCTTGCTGTTGGCCCATTATCATCGGGCAGGATCGAGACGCCGGATATCGTGCTGTTCTATGCCACCCCCGGCGCGATGATGTATTTCATCAACGGGATGCAGTGGTCCGGCTACAAACGATTTGACTGGAGTGTGGTCGGAGAAAGCGCCTGCGCCGATTCCTGGGGCCGGGCCCTGTCAAAGCGCCAGCCCAGCCTGTCCATTCCATGTTTTGCCGAGCGTCGGTACGGCGGTGTCCTTGATGACGAAATGCTGATGGCGACTCCCCCCGAATTTGTTGAATCCGCTATTGTCGGCATGAAGGCCCTGGCCAGGAACGGTTTTCGTTATCCGTTTGCCCAGTATGGAGTTCAGCAGGATGTGAGGGCTGGAATGGCGATCAGCTATGCACCGCCGGCCTGAATGCACGCCAAAAATCCGAAAGTGAGGGGCATTTATCAGGTGGCGGGTCGTCTGGCCGACATGAATTCTTAAGGTCTTGGATGATTAATGAATGATAACAATTGCGCCCTCGCTGGCGTCTGGTTCTCGAGGGCGTTGAATGAACAGCCGAAGTAGTGATCGTGCGGTTCGCAATCTCGGTGCGCTGGAAAAAACCGCGTCGACCAGTCGGGTGCTGAATCTGGTCGCTGTGGGAAATACCCATCGAAGTGATCCTGACTACAGGGTCCATCCTTTTTTTGACAATGCGATTCTTAATCAGGCGATCATCCTCAAACACCGGATCCGGGCCGATGAACGGTTTGTTTTCGACGATCAGCGGCAAGTAGCCACCAAGGTCATCATACCCTTCGAGAGGACTGACCTTCGTATGGGGGGTCGATCCTTCTTCATCGGCCAACGTGGCTGGACACATATGGTGGACGAAATCGGCGGCGAAAGCGCAAGCCAGCAACGCGATCTGTCGTTGATGCTGGCATTGGATGAGCTTCCTTCCCTTGATCCCTTTCTCCTGCGGGAACATCTGAACCGTCGCGGTTTTCCGATCGCACACGTCTATTTTGCGATTTCCGAAGCTGACCTTGAGCGCATGCAGATGTATGTCGGGCAGGAGATCAACAAGCTGATCAGCCTGGCCTTCCCCGCCAACAGCAACAGTGGCAGTTCCGAAAAAATGGTTCAGGCCCTGTTGTCCTCGCAGATAGACGAGCGGCTTGAGCCCTTGCGGATTGTGATGAGACTGGAAGGCGAAGCTTATCGCGAGGGAGTCTTCAGCTGGAAGGGCTTCCTCTATTACAAATGGGTGTTGAGCGATCTCGCGCCAAAGCTGGCTGCTGTCCTCAAGGAACTCCCGATGCTCCGTGCCACTGGTAACCGTGACCGGGAATCTCTGACCTATATAGAAGGTGCGCGGGTGCGCTTGCTGGAAGCCGTGCAGCAGCGTCGGCGTGAAGTTTCTGCCGCACTCCAGGTTTATGACTCAGCCTTCAACGACCTGACGGACAATGGTAAGCCGATGGCTTTTCGGGACTTCCTGCTCAAGGCTCCTGAAATGTTCATGATGCTCGGGGAGCGGATGGGGGTCATTTCCCACATTGCCAGTTTCTGGCGATACCGTTTTCCCGATGCCCGGTCACTCAATGCCTCGACGACGGAAGTCGTCGATATCCTGCAGGATTTCGAGGCCAATCTTATGAGCTACGACAAGGCGCTCTGGAGCAATGACTAGGTCTGCCGGATTTACGGATTGCCTCTGGCACCCATGATCGACACCTGGGCTCAGGCCCTCTCAGATCTCAACCCGTCAACAAATGCTTTTATCCAGGTGTTGCGACCAGGCTTCATCCGCTCGGCCCGGTAGATGTGACTGAGATCGGCATAGGCACGATCGAAGCTCTTGTTGACGATCACATAGTCATACTCACCCCAGTGGGTGATTTCATCCCGCCCCCGTTCGAGCCGCCGCTGAATGACATCTTCATGATCCTGGGCCCGGGCATGTAACCGCCTGGAAAGGTCAGACCAGGATGGCGGCAGCACGAAAACCCGGACTGAATCCCGGGGCATGGCTGAATTGATCGACCGTGCACCTTGCCAGTCGATGTCAAACAGCACGTCGTGACCCATTTCGAGGGCCTCAATGACCGGCTTGCGCGGCGTGCCGTAACGATGGTCATGGACAGTCGCCCATTCGAGCATCTGATCCTCAGCCACCAGCCGGTCAAATTCCGTGTCGGTGACGAAATGATATTCGCGACCGTCTTCTTCCCCAGGCCGGGGCTGCCGTGTTGTCGCCGATATGGACAGGGTCAGATCCGAATAGTCAGCGACCAGTCGCCGGGACAGAGACGTCTTTCCGGCTCCGGACGGGCTCGACATGAGCAGGAGCAGGCCCCGCCTCTGGGTCTCCCAGGGTTTCTGGTGCTCTTCAGGCGGGCTCATGGTCTATTCCACATTCTGGACCTGTTCACGAAACTGTTCGATCGTGGCCTTGAGTTCCAGGCCCAGGGTCGTCAGTCCCGGCAGGGCCGATTTCGAGCAGAGTGTATTGGCTTCGCGCATGAATTCCTGGGTGAGAAAATCCAGCCGACGCCCCGCCTGACCCTGTGCCGCCATCTGCA
>CAIYSH010000428.1 GCA_903928755.1 uncultured Alphaproteobacteria bacterium
GACCCTGGTCCTGATCAATGGTCTTCGTCGCCACGCCTCAGCTCTGGTCAACGTCAACGGCTCCATTGGTCGCGGTTCGGCTGCGGTCGATCTGAACGCCATTCCGACGGTTGCCATTGACCGGGTCGAAGTGCTCCGCGACGGTGCCTCGGCCCAGTATGGTTCCGACGCCATCGCCGGGGTCATCAACATGCACCTGCGCGAGGCCCGTGAAGGGGGCAGCGCCACCGCCACCTTCGGCAATTACGACACCGATGTGAAGACCGCCCGCAACGTCGCGGGTCGGCACAAGGTTGACGGACCGACCTACACGCTCGCTGGCTGGCAGGGCCTGCATCTCGGTGCCGATGGCTTCCTGACCCTCAGCGGCGAATATCGTTTCCGTAATCCCACCAGCCGCGGCGACCTCGACCCCCGCGTTACCCCCTCCAAGGTGACCTCGCGTTACGGCGATCCGCAGTCTCAGGACGTCAGCTTCTACGCCAATGCCGGCCTGCCCATGAACGATACCTGGAGCCTGTATGGCTTCGCCGGTTATCAGAACCGCAAGACCGACAGCGCTGCGAACCCCCGCCTCGCCAACAACGCCAACAATGTCACCACGATCTGGCCAGGTGGGTTCCTGCCCCTGATCACCACAGACATTGATGACCTCACGGCATCAGGTGGTGCCAAGGGTGAAATCGCCGGCTTCAAGATCGATGCAGGCATCGTCTATGGCTACAACAACGTGCACTACGGCGTCCGTGACTCCGTCAATGCCTCGATCGGCGCAACCTCGCCGACCGTCTTTGACGCTGGCACGATGCAATATGATCAGACCATAGCCCAGATCGATGCCTCCAAGCCTCTGGAACTCGGGTTTGCAAAGCCCGCCAACCTCGCCATGGGCGTCGAGTTCCGCAGGGAACACTACGAAATCGGTCGGGGCGATGTGCCTTCCTATGTGTTCGGCGGCATTGCCGGCAAGGCGGCCGGAGCCCAGGGCTTCCCCGGCTTCAAGCCGAGCAACGAAGTCAGCAAGGACCGCCACTCTGAAGCGCTCTATGCCGAGCTGGACTCGCAGATCACCGACGCCTTCGATGTCGATGCCGCCGTACGTTTCGAAAACTTCTCGGATTTCGGTTCGACCACCACAGGCAAGGTTTCGGCCCGCTATGACTTCGCCGAAGGGTTTGCGCTCCGCGGCACCCTGGCCACGGGCTTCCGTGCTCCGGCTCTGCAGCAGCAGTATTTCACTGCCACCTCCACCAACTTCATCACCATTGCAGGGGTCAGCACCCCCGTAGAAGTCGGGACCTTCCCAGCCACCAGCGCAACGGCAAAGGCACTGGGCGGCAAGCCGCTCGAGCCTGAAAAGTCGACCAACTACTCCCTGGGCGCCGTCTTCCATCGCGGTGCCTTCGAAGTGACAATCGACGCCTATCAGATCAAGATCGACAACCGGATCGTCCTTTCGGAAAACATCCAGGGTTCGCCGACGGGATCAGCGACCGCGATTGCGATCTTCAACCTGATCAATCCCCCCGGTTCCGGGGCAGGTCTGGGTGCCGCCCGCTTCTTCATCAATGGCGTCAACACCGAAACCAAGGGCCTCGATATTGTCGGGCGCTATCATTGGGATACGGAGTCCATCGGACGCTTTGACGTGACCGGTGCGGCCAATTTCAACAAGACCAAGGTCACCAAGGTTCCGACCACCTCTGTCCTCTCTGGTCTGCCGGTTCCGCCAATCCTCTTTGATCGCGCCAACCGCCTGACCTTCGAAGAGGGCACGCCCACCGACAAGTTCGTGGCCAATGTCGACTGGAGCCTCAACGACTGGGGTGCAACGGCAAAGGTCTCGCGCTATGGCGACGTTCTGGTGCCGAACAATTCAACCCCAAGCCTTGACTACCAAGTGGGCACCCACAGCGTCCTTGACCTGGAAGGTCGCTATAAGACCCCGGTCGGTATCGGCATTGCCCTGGGTGTGAACAATGCCCTGGATGAATACCCGAACCCGACGCCGACCAATGTAAATACCAATGGCCCCGTCGGCTTCCCGGGCTTCTCCCCCTTCGGCTTCAACGGTCGTTACTATTACGGCCGTCTGACCTACAACTGGTAAGACCAGATCGGCGCGGGCACCTCGTGTGTCCGCGCCAGCCTGTCACAAATGGTTCAGGGTTCTCCACAGGCAGAACAAATCCTGTTGGAAACCCCGCCAGACCAACTTTGATATCCTGTCTTGCAAGCGTCGTTGGTCTATCTTCGGGCCATGGCAATCGTCCCGGCTCTTGATCTCGTTCCCGCCCACAATGATACGGCCATCCCCCATGCGCCGGCCAATATCGAGGCCGAACAGGCCCTGCTGGGAACCATTCTTTACGATAACGCGGCCTTCGAACGCATCGGGGACTATCTCAATTCCCGCCACTTCTATGAGCCCTTCCATCAACGGCTCTATGCCGTCATCGAAACCCATATCCGCAAGGGCCAGCTTGCCGAGCCGATCCTGCTGGCGGAACAGTTCAGCCGCGATCCAGCTTTCGAGGAACTCGGCGGGGTCAGATATCTTGCAGACATGGTTGACC
>CAIYSH010000429.1 GCA_903928755.1 uncultured Alphaproteobacteria bacterium
CCGGGCATCGAGGTTGAGACCGTCTACATCCCCGATGTCGGGCGGGCAGGGGCGCTCTGCGTGTCGAGCCAGGTGGGCTGCACCCTGAACTGCACCTTCTGTCATACCGGCACCCAGGCCCTGGTCCGCAATCTGACAGCCGCCGAAATCGTCGCCCAGGTCCAGGTGGCCCGGGACGATCTGGGAGAATGGCCCAGCCCCAAGGCCGACCGGCTGCTGACCAACATCGTCTTCATGGGTATGGGCGAGCCGCTCTACAATCTGGACAATGTCGCAGATGCCATCGACATCATTTCCGATGGCGAAGGCATAGCCATTTCCCGACGGCGCATCACGGTCTCGACCTCCGGTGTATTGCCGGAACTGGAGCCCCTGGGCCGCCGCACCCAGGCCGGCCTGGCCATTTCCCTGCACGCCACCCATGACGAGCTGCGCAATGTCCTGGTGCCGATCAACAGGAAGTATCCCATCGATCAGCTGATGGCCGCCATCCGCGCCTATCCGGGCCTGTCAAATGCCAGGCGGGTGACCTTTGAATATGTCATGCTGAAGGGGGTGAATGACTCTCCGGCAGAGGCCCTGGCCCTGGTCCGGCTGCTCAAGGGCATTCCGTCCAAGATCAACCTGATCCCTTTCAATCCCTGGCCTGGAACGGACTATGTCTGCTCCGACTGGAAGACCATCGAGGCCTTTGCCGCCATCCTCAACCGCGCCGGTTACGCCTCCCCCATCCGGACCCCGCGAGGCCGGGACATCCTGGCCGCCTGTGGCCAGCTGAAAAGTGAGAGCGAGAAGGTCAGGGCCAGCGTCAGGCGCAGGCAGGCCGAGGAAGCAGAAAGCGAAGATTCCATCGACTGAAGCTTTCATCGGACGCGCGCCACTGTGCTAGGCTCATACTTCCCCGTGGGTCCACAGACAGGTCGTCATGCCGCACCAGCTCCAATCCCCCGAACTGCAGGCCTTCGCCGCAGGCTTTCCCATTACCCTGTTGCATGGCGGGATGACGGTGCTCTTCCTGATCGTGGGCGCTGCGCTCTATGTCCTGCTGACACCCCATAAGGAAATAGCCCTGATCCGGGACGGAAATGTCGCCGCGGCCATGTCGCTGGGCGGCGTCCTCCTGGGCCTGGCCATTCCCCTGGCCATTTCCCTGACGGCCTCGACCTCCATGGTCGAAATCGTGATCTGGGGCACATCGACCGTGGCGGTACAGCTTCTGGTCTTCCGGATTGTCGATCTGATCCTGCACGGCCTGCCTCAGCGCATACAGGAAGGCGAAATGGCCTCGGCCACCTTGCTGGTTGCGGCCAAGCTCGCCACATCCATCATCCTTGCCGCGGCCATGCGAGGCTAAGGAGCCCCGGTGCACTTTCCACGCCTGCCTGACTGGTCGATCTATCTGGTCATAGTCGTTGCACTGGTTGTCCTGGCCCTCGGGCGCCAGGAGAGGGTCAATGCGCCGCCGGCACCCCCGCCCCTGCCCAATGAGGAAGGCCTGCTGCTGGGGCCAGCCTCGGCCTTTGATCCCGCCGTGGTGGTCGATGTGCCCCAAAAGACCGAACCGGCCGTCGGCACGGCATTTTCCATTGCAGACCGTGGGGTCTGGGTCACGGCGCGCCACGTGGTGGAAGGCTGTGCCCGGGTCGCAATCGTTGTCGGCGAAGGGCGCGGGGTGGCCGCCAGGGTCCTCATCGACCCGAAAAGCGATGCCGCCATACTGACCACCGAAGGGGGTGCCTCTCCCCTGCCGCTGGGGCTGGATCGCGGCCTTCGCCGGGGGGACCGCGCCTATCACCCCGGATTCCCCCAGGGTCGGCCGGGTGAGGCAACCTCCCGGCTGCTGGGGCGGGAAAATCTGGTGATCCGGGGGCGCGGCGCCCGAACCGAGCCGGTTCTTGCCTGGGCGGAGACAGGACGCACAGAGAATCTTGTGGGGGATCTGGAGGGGCTGTCCGGCGCCCCGGCCCTCGACAGTGCTGGCCGGGTGATCGGCGTCACTGTGGCCGAAGCCCCACGAAGGGGTCGGATATATACGACCGCGCCGGAAAGTCTGGCCCACGCCATTAACACCGCCCGCCAGGCTCCGGCCGGGTTCGCGTCAGGCGAAGCGGTGACCCCGGGAAATTACGGGATTGTCGCCGATGACCTCCGCCGCGACCTGAGGGTTGCCCAGGTCATCTGCGTCTCGGCGACCTAGAGCCTTTTTCCCGCTCTGGATGGTTCATCCTGGGTGGACAAGAAGGGCGCTTACTCAAGAACGACGGCCCTGTTGATCCCGGTCAGCCTGATTCAAACCGACCTGGACAGGGTCTGTTGGCCGGTCACTTCGGTCTGTGACGCCCGTCCCGCCACAATAAAGGACAGGGCGACGCCCGCCATCCCGATCACCGCCGAATAGATGAAGAAGACGAGATAGCCGGACCCCAGCGCCGCCGAAGAAACATGGCTCTTATCCATCGCCTGGGCATAGGCCTGTGGGGGCAGCTGCGCGAAAAGGCCCCTCAGCGCCGCAAAGGGTCCTGATGCCTCAGAGGCCGCCGCAGCCCCCTCCACGATCCGCCCCGATTGGGAAGCGATCAACTTGCCGAGCAAGGCATATAGCGATGAGAAGAGCGCATATTGCGTTGCGGTGAAACCCTCCGCTGTCAGGCTGGACATATAGGCAATCAGGCAAGTGCCGGCGAACCCCGAGGCGATATTGTCAACACTGATCGCCACGCCCAGGGCCCACAGTTGCGGGCCAACCGCCGCCAACCAGCCAAAGACCAGATTGCTGAGCGATCCGGCAAACGCGCCGATGATGAGCGAGCGCATCAATCCAAACCGGGCAATGCAAAAGCCGGCCAGCCCGACCCCGGCG
>CAIYSH010000430.1 GCA_903928755.1 uncultured Alphaproteobacteria bacterium
AAAGGCAAGGTCAAGAGCCGCCGCGCGTCACGACGCCGGAAACACTGAATCTCATTCCGGAAACCCGGCACCCGTCACCGGAAGTTCCCGGACCTTCAGATCCTGGCCGCGATCTCAGCGGCAAGAACCCGCAATTCACCCGGATCGGCCATGCCTCCGCTGGCGTGTCGGCCGATGGCCTGCCCCTCCCATCTGGGAATGATGTGAAAGTGCAGGTGAAAGACGGTCTGCCCCGCCGCTGCGCCATTGAACTGGGTAATCACCAGGCCGTCGGGTTCAAGTGCAGCTCGAACCGCCCTTGCGACCGTCTGAACGCCCAGCATCAGTCCACCCAGACGTTCCGGGGATTCCTCAAGAAAATTCCGCGCCTCGGAAGATTTCGGGATGACAAGGGTATGGCCTCGCGACTGTGGAAAGACATCCATGAAGGCCAGGACATGGTCGTCCTCATAGACTTTCGCACAGGGCATTTCCCCGCGAAGGATCTTCGCGAAGATGTTCGATGGATCATATTGACCCTGAAGACTCATCTGAAAATTCCTCCAAATCGTGGCTCTTAGTCGCCTTTTCTAAAAGGCGAATATTCCTCGGAAAGCCATTCCATCTCACCTTCAACGGCCGCCCGCTCCCGCCGGACGAAATCTTCCACCGGACCTCTCAGGAGCGGATCGGCGATATAGTGCGCGGATCGGACGGCTGCAGGCAGATAACCCCGGGCGATCTTGTGCTGGCCCTGGGCCCCAGCCTCCACCCGCGCAAGACCTCTGCCGATCGCCCATTCGATGGCCTGATAGTAACAAAGCTCGAAATGCAGGAAGGGAATATCCTCGACGCATCCCCAATTGCGGCCATAAAGACAGTCATCGCCGATCAGGTTCAGGGCCCCTGCGATCCACCTTCCCTGTCGACGGGCCATCAGCAGCAGGACCCGATCGGCCATACGCGCCCCCAGCAGCGAAAAGAAAGCCCGGTTCAGGTATGGCCGCCCCCACTTTCGCGACCCTGTATCCATGTAGAAGGCGTAAAAGGCATCCCAGTGCTCTTCGGCGAGATCCGTCCCGGTCAGGGCGACAACTTCGACTTCGGCCAGGGCATCACGGCGTTCCCGGCGTATGGTCTTGCGACGCCCGGATGACAGCTGGGCCAGAAAGGCCTCGAAGTCGGCATAGCCCTGATTTGCCCAATGGTATTGCTGGCCTTCGCGCATGGCCAAACCCTGGGTCCCGAGCCAGGTCCACTCCGGATCGGTCGGAAAATTGATGTGCAGGGATGACGCCCCATAGGTCTCACAAAGCTGGGTCGCGCCCCCCAGCAGGATCTCCCAGGCCGTCGACGGGTCGATGTCAGGACGGACCAGCAATCTGGGCCCCGTTGCAGGGGTAAAGGGCGCCGCACTGAGCAGTTTCGGGTAATAGCTGCCCCCGGCCCGCTCATAGGCGTCAGCCCAGGATTGATCGAAAATGTATTCCCCCTGGCTGTGGGACTTCAGATAGAGCGGCATGACGGCTGCCACACGCCCAGTCTCGTCTTCCACGGACAGATGCTGTGGTCCCCAGCCCTGCCGCTCAACGGCACATCCTGAGGCCTCGGCGGCGTCCAGAAAATCGAACATCATGAAGGGGTTGGCGGCATAGGCCGGATTGCCCGCACAGGAGTCCCACGCCGGGCGTCCGATCTCCGCGATCCGACGGCTGATCCTGACCGTCGGCCTCAGCTTCACGCCTTGAAGCCCTCGAAAATGAGATTGTCACAATGGGGTTTCAGGTTTTCCCAGATTGCGGGATCCCGAACCGTCCAGGCCACGACCGGCATGCCCTGCT
>CAIYSH010000431.1 GCA_903928755.1 uncultured Alphaproteobacteria bacterium
GCGCCGTATTCGGTGATGTTGGTGACCACGCCGTGCAGCTTGGCGCCGATCGGGTACTTGGCCTCGACGCCCTCCCACGGATCGCTTTCCAGCTGCTTCATGCCAAGCGAGATGCGCTGGGTGTCGGGGTTGATCTTGACGACCTGGACCTTGACGGTATCGCCCACGGCCAGAACCTGGCTGGGGTGATTGACGCGCTTCCAGCTCATGTCGGTGACGTGCAGCAGGCCATCTATGCCGCCCAGGTCCACGAAGGCGCCGTAATCGGTGATGTTCTTGACGACGCCGTCGCGGACTTCACCCTCGACCAGCTGGCCGACGAGTTCGGTGCGCTGCTCGGCGCGGGCTTCTTCCAGAATGGCGCGACGCGACACGACGATATTGCCGCGGGGACGATCCATCTTGAGGATGGCGAAGGGCTGTTCCTTGCCCATCAGCGGGCCGACGTCGCGAACCGGACGGATGTCCACCTGGCTGCCCGGCAGGAAGGCCGAGGCGCCGCCGAGGTCGACGGTGAAGCCGCCCTTCACGCGGCCGACAATGGTGCCCATGACCGGCTCGTTGCGCTCGTGGACGACTTCCAGACGGGTCCAGGCTTCTTCGCGGCGGGCCTTGTCGCGGCTGATGACGGCTTCGCCCATGGCGTTTTCAACGCGCTCGAGGAAGACTTCGACGGTCGCGCCGATCTTGATCGGGCTCTCACCGGAGTCATCAACGCCGAATTCCTTAACGGAAATCCGGCCTTCGGTCTTCAGTCCGACATCGATGATGGCGAAATCTTTTTCGATTCCGACCACGATGCCTTTGACAACCTGACCTTCCATGAAGTCACGGCCGCCCATGGACTCATCGAGGAGGGAGGCGAAATCGTCCCGGGAGGGATTGAGGCTCATATCATCAGCCATTTGGATCTTTCATCTTCTGTGACGCCCCTTCGGAAAAAAGGGACAGGATCCGAGCCGCACATGACGGTCGAACGGAATCCCGGCGTCGGGTTAAGGGTTGCAACCGAAGACGCAGGCGAACCTGCGTGGTGTTTGTTTGCCCGCGGCGACCGAGGGAAAGGCGCGGTTGGATTTGCTTACCGGGAAATTTCCCAGCGCGCGCGCGCCGCCTCGACAATGCGGCGGGCCGCATCGGTGGCGCGCTCTATAGTCATTTGCGAGGTATCAAGCAAGACCGCGTCCGGGGCCTGGACCATGGGGGCGTCGCTGCGGCCGCCGTCGCGCGCATCCCGGCGACGGATGTCTTCAAGGATGTCCGGGAAGGTCACATCCTCGCCCCGGCCCCTCAACTGCCTGAAACGGCGCTCGGCACGGACTTCCGCATCAGCCGTCACATAGAGTTTTGCCGGCGCGAAAGGCGCAATCACCGTGCCGATATCCCGGCCATCAATCACCGATCCACCTGGTCTCCGGGCAAAAACCTGCTGCAGGTCGAGCAGGGCGGCACGTACGGATGGGTGTACGGCCACCCGGCTGGCGCATTCCCCGGCTTCCCGGGTGCGGAAGGCCTCATCATCCAGATCACCGGCCTGCAGGTCACGGGCAACCTTCGCCGCTGCGCCGGCGTCATCCAGATCGCCACCCTGACGCTTCAACATGACCCCCACAGCGCGATAGAGCAGGCCGGTGTCCAGCATGGGCAGATCGTAGTGGGCGCCAAGGTCGGTGGAAATCGTGCCCTTGCCTGAGGCAGCCGGGCCATCGACAGCAATGACGAAGGGCGGCCTCAACCCAGGTCCCCGCCCAGGCTTTGCATCATTCCGACAAAGCCGGGGAAGCTGGTGGCAATCATGCCGGGCTCATCGACAGTAATGGGGCCATCCGCCGCCAGACCCATGACCAGATGGGACATGGCAATACGGTGATCGCCGCGGGTGATCACCTGGGCACCGCCGGCTGCGGGATGATTGCCGCCACCAGAGCCAACGACGGTCAGGCCTTCGGGTTCTTCTTCAACGCCCAGGCCGCAGGCCGCAAGGCCCGCCGCCATCAGGGCGATGCGGTCGCTTTCCTTGACCCGCATTTCACCAATGCCGGTCATGCGGGTGACGCCCGTGGCAAAGGCCGCCGCCACCGCCAGGATCGGATACTCGTCGATCATCGAGGGGGCCCGCCCGGGCGGCACATCAACACCCTTCAGGGCAGAATATCGCGCCGTGATGTCGCCCACCGGCTCTCCGCTCTCATCGCGGATGTTCTCGATGGTCAGGTCGGCACCCATGTCCTGCAGCGTCGTGAAGAGGCCGGTGCGCAGGGGGTTGAGCATGACCCCTTCCACGGTCACTTCGGAGCCTGGGGTAATCAGGGCCGCCACAAGGGGGAAGGCTGCAGAGGAGGGATCACCCGGGACCTGTATCCGGGCTCCAGTCAGCTTCTGGCCGCCGGGCAGGTCTATGTGGCGGACGCCGTCGCGGTCAATCACATCGACCCGGGCACCAAAGCCACGCAGCATCCGCTCGGTGTGGTCGCGGGTGGGTTCCGGCTCAAGCACCGCAGCCCCCCCTGCAGCATGCAGGCCGGCCAGCAGGACTGCCGACTTCACCTGGGCCGAGGGCTCCGGCAGACGGTATTCGATCCGGCGCAGGTCACCCCCCTTCAGTGTCAGGGGCAGGCGGCCGCCCGACCGGCCCAGGAACCTGGCCCCCATTTCGGACAGCGGCTTCATCACCCGGTTCATCGGACGGCCACGCAGGGAGGCGTCGCCGGTGAAGCTGACCGCCAGGTCAAACCCCGCCGCCGCCCCCATGATCAGCCGCACCCCGGTGCCGGCATTGCCGCAGTCGATGATGTCTGCGGGCTCGGAAAAGCCGCCCTTGCCTGCAACCCGCCAGCGGCCGGGGCCCAGATGTTCGACCTGCGCACCAAAGGCCCGCATGGCGCCAGCAGACCGCAGGACATCCTCGCCCTCCAGCAGCCCCTCGATCTCGGTCAGGCCTTCAGCAAGGGCACCGAAGATCAGGGCGCGATGGGAAACCGACTTGTCGCCGGGGGCTCGAACCCGACCCTTCAGAGGCCCGCCGCGCCTTGCGGTCAATCCGGGCGAGGTCATGGCGGCTCCTTTTTGGGAAGGGACTGGGCAAAAAGAAAAGGGATTGGGTTTTGACAGCGGCACCTGCCCGTGGCAAGTGAGCCGGCTCCAATTCACACCCGCCTCAGAGGCCCGCTCCTTGGCTATTCCCGAACTGGGCGCAAAGCAAATTTGCCCCAACTGCCAGGCTAAGTTCTACGATCTGACCAAACGCCCGGCCCACTGCCCGAAATGTGACCACGAATTCGACCCGGATGAAGCCGTCCGCAGCCGTCGTGTCCGC
>CAIYSH010000432.1 GCA_903928755.1 uncultured Alphaproteobacteria bacterium
GAGCGAAGTCCATCCACCCCCAGGTCGGTGCGGAAAGGGCCAGGTCATTGTTGGCGGCGATCAGGGCCCGTCCCCGGGCGAACCGGACAGGATCGTGGGTCAGCACATTGCCTTCAAAGGCTTCCTCATAGGGATTACCCACCGGACGCCGGGCATATTCGGTTCCCTTGCCCAACAGCATGTTCACCGCCACCAGCAGTCGCGCCATGGGCGGCGCACGAACCCCCAGCATGGGTGCGCAGAGCACTGCACCTGCAAAGTGTGAGGCCTGGCCCCTGGCGAGGGTCATCAGGGTCAGACAGCCGCCCATGGAATGGCCGATGGCCATCCAGGGCTTTGGCAGGCGCCCTTCGAACGCCGCAAGTATGGCGGCATAATCATCGATATAGGGTTGCACCCCCCTGGCATGGCCCTTGAGCCGGTCCGGGAGGTCACGGTGGGACAGGCCCTGCCCACGCCACTCCTGACACAGGACAACAAAGCCGCGGTTCAACAGGTCGCTGATGACTTCAAAGTATTTCTCGATGGCCTCTGTGCGCCCCGTGGAGAGGACCACACTCCCCCTGGCCTTGCCCCTGGGGGTGAACAGCGCTGCGCGAAGCTGGGCACCACCTGCGCCCGTGATCCATTCGGCGGCACCGTCGGCAGGAACCGGCGATTGGGGGATCGAAACCAGTGGGGCGGGAAGCATGGTCAAAGTCCTATGCCAGTTTTGCGAAAAGGGCCTGCATCTGAGGCTGAAGCGACATGGCCAGGGACATGTCGGAAACCTGGAGACGCCCCTTGATGACGGCGGTCATAGGATTGAGCTGCCCCTTGCCAAGGGCCTCCAGATCCCCGCGGCTGACCTTCACGGTAAGGTCGGCGGGCAGGTCATCATTGCTGACGCCAGCATCTCCGATGTGGATGAATCCCTCACCCTTCAGGTCGATCTTGAAGGACCGGCCCAATCCGGAGCTGGAGGCTAGGAGGTCAGCGATCCTGCGCGTCAAGTCTTCAAGGGTCGCCATGATTTCCAATCCGTCACCTGGCCTCAATGTCGCCCGGCGCAGCGCGCTTGTAAACGCCAACAGGACAGTTCCTAGCCCGGTTTCCGAAAGCGCAGGGTCATACGGTCGCTCTCGCCGATCAGGTCAAACCTGCCGTGATCGAATGTTGGATCCGGCGGCTGCCCCCTTGGCGAGGAACGCCGCTCGGGTGGCAGTGTCCAGACCCCGAATGGATGGTCCCGGGTATCGAGGGGGTTGGCGTTGATCTCACTGGATGCCTCGAACAGAAAACCCGCCTCCTGCCCCATCTGTTCTGCCAGGCTCTGGAGAACGTAGCCGTCTGAAGCCAGAACATCAGGCACGCCTCCAGGCGTTGCCCTGTGTTCCTCCAAGCCAAGAACGCCGCCCGGCTTGAGGGCCTCAAAGGCATCGTGAAATGCTTTTTCGGCAATCCCCGCGGCCATCCAGTTGTGCAGATTTCTCAGAAACAGAACCAGATCAGCCGATCCGGGCGGTGCAACAGGTCCGCTGGTCGCCCCGAATTCCGTAATCACGACATCGCCATAGAGATCGGGATTTTGCCGGAGCTTCCGGTGATAGGCCCTAACAACCTGGCCGGAGACCGGCGCGGCAGGATCGCCTGTCTGCAGGTCTGCGGCGTAAAGCCTGCCGCCGCTGGCCGCCAGGTAGGGCGCAAGAATCTCGGTATACCATCCCGCGCCGGGCCAGAATTCGACCACAGTCGATTCCGGATGCAACCCCCAGAACTGAAGACTCTCCCGGGGATGACGCCAGAAATCCCGCGCCCTGTCGGCCGTAGACCGCCATTGGCCGTCGACTGCCCGGGCAATCGACATCGGGCTGCGCGGAGCCCGGCTGCGGGAACCGCAGGCCCCCAGGGCCAGGACGCCAGCCAGCAGGGCGCGTCGGGAGGGTCGCTCGAACGGCATGGTAACCCTGCCCTATCCCGTTGCCGCCGCCGGGTCAAAAATGGCTTGGCTGGCACCCTTGAATGCGGGCTGACCTCGCCCATCTCTTGGAAGGAGGCGCTGGAATTCCGGGCCTTCCGAAACCCCGCGAGGCTCCGGCGCGCGACCGTTTCGCCCCTTATGACTGCAACCTTGCTTCGAAAAGAAGGATGTTACCTGAGATGCGCACGATCGATTTTTCCCCGCTCTACCGTTCCGTGGTCGGCTTTGACCGCCTGGCAACTCTGCTTGAAACGGCGACTGCGGATTCTGCGAACGGCTACCCGCCCTACAATATCGAGCGGACCGACGAGAACGCCTATCGGGTTGAACTGGCTGTAGCCGGATTCAAGCCGGAGGAACTGACCATTGAGGTCAAGGAAAACCTGCTCACCGTTCAGGGCCGCAAGGCCGCCAATGATGGCCAGCGACGCTTCCTGCACCGCGGACTGGCCGAGCGCGACTTTGAACGCCGCTTCCAGCTGGCTGATTATGTGGTGGTGACCGAGGCCCGAATTTCAGACGGTCTGCTTTCCATCGATCTCAGGCGTGAACTTCCAGAGGCGCTCAAGCCGCGCCGCATCGACATCGTCACTGCGCCAGCCCAGGCACCGCTGATTGAGGGCGAAAAAGCCGCCTGATGACGCCTCGCAGTCTGCCCATCCTCCCCTTGGGCGGACTTGAAGGGATCGACGCTGTGCAGCGTCGATCCCTTTTCAAGGGGCAAGGCAATCCCGTCCAGGGAGGACATGCCCTAGACCGGCAGCCCTCTGGCTCCCTGCCGGGACACGCCGGCCAGTTCGGCCCGGGTCAGATCTGCGCCTGTGAAATCTGCTCTTGAAAGCTCTGCACCCAGCAGTCTGGCATATCGCAGATCCGCAAAGGACAGGTCGGCGTGCCGCAGATTTGCGCCCGACAGGTCGCAGGGGATGACCCTGCCTCCCGAAAGATAAAGCGGACCCATCAGGGCATGCCGCAGATCTGAACCCGAAAGGCGTGCGCCGGCAAGTCGGGTGCCCCGCAGATCGGCCTGCTGCAGATTGCATCCCCGAAGGTCTGCCCCCTCAAGATTGGCTCCCTGCAATTTCGCGCCCTGCATATCAAGGCCCGAGAAAACCGCGCCCTTGGCAGTGACCGCCGTCAGGTTCTGTTCCGACAGGGATCCGAGGGCATTCAGATTGGCATGGTTCAGGTCAGCAGGCTTGCCCCTGCGGCCGCCCGTTTCACACCAGTGCGAATGCGAGGCCATCATCGCCTTGTAGGCGGCATCTGCCTCGGGATCGGCGTGAACCGGATCCTGCAGGGCCCCGGCCAGATTGGCATCGCGGATTTTCCAGGCATGGGTTTTCGCCCCGAACAGCACGGAGTCACTGAGGTCTGCGCCTTCAAAATCAACATACGACAGATCCGCATCCGTCAGATCCGCACCGACCATTGTGGCACGCTGGAAATTGGCCCGGACGAGCTTTGCTTCCCGCATGAGGGCATTGCTGAAGTCGGCGGCCACGCTGACCACGCCTGAGAGCCGGCTGCCCTGAAGATTGGCACCGGCAAATACGGCAACCTGAGTGCCCGCCTCTCTGGCCTTGGGGTCATAGAGGCGCTGGCTCCTGGAGCCATCTCCGGACAACGGGGCACCGGGACGCAGATCAGCCTCGAAAAGGTCTGCGCCCGCCAGATTGGCCAGACTCAGGTTGGCAGAGCGGAGATCGGCCCGCTTCAGAAGGGCACCACTCAGGTGCGCACCGTGGAGGTCGCAACCGTAAAGTATGGCGTGCTCCAACCGTGCACCCTGAAGGAAACATCCCTTCATGACCGCGCCGGTCAGATCGGCATCCGTCAGATTGCGGCCGCGAAGGTCGGTATCTGAAAGGTCTTTCCAGGCAAAATTGGCGCGAACGCCCCCGGGACGCGAGGCGCACATGCGCTCATGTTGCGCACAGATGTCATCCACGGCAGCCTGGTCCAGCCTTTCAAAATCACGACGGGAGGGCTGGGTAAGGGACATTTCGGGACAGCCTTGCAACGATGATCCCGGGTGCAAAGCCGCACTGTTGGCGCAGCTCGATCGGTTCCCGAACCTGTCATGTCAGGGTTTCGGAATTCCGCACAGGCAGGGTAAATCCCCCGGAAAGCATGGTCTTCAGCTGTGGATGAAATATTCAGGACGGTCGATAGTCGACATACAGGACGCTGGCTTCTTCCTTGAGGAAGCCGAGCCTGACCGGAATACCGGCCAGTTCCAGCCGCGCAACACCCTCGCCCGCAGCGTGGACTGAAGGATCAGTGCAGCTTACCACCACTTCGGTGACTGCAGCAGCGATCAGCCGATCGGCGCAGGCCTCGCGGCCGGTGGTCCTGTGCGCACAGGGCTCCAGCGTGACAATGGCACGGGCACCAGCGGCGGATTTGCCAGCCATGTCCAGAGCGGTTTCCTCAGCATGGGGTCGCCCGCCGATCCCGGTCACACCCTCACCGACGATCACCCCATCCCGGACCAGAACACAGCCAACAGCGGGATTTTCCGCCGTCTGTCCCAGATGGGTGCGCGCCAGCTCGATGGCCCGGCGCATGGCTTCCAGATCGCTGATCATCGCATCTTGTCGCCTCCTCCGCACCGGTCTGGCAAGTCTGCGTCAAGAATTAGCCGCTAGGATGAAGAAACGGGGCGGCAGTTTCGCATCCGGCAAAGCGTCAATGAGGCGGTAATGGTGGATGCCCTGGTCGTTCGCGACCTCAACAAGAGCTTCAAGACTCCGGCCGTCAGCGGTCTGGATCTCGTGGTCAGGCCCGGCGAACTTTATGCCCTGCTGGGGCCTAACGGTGCCGGAAAAACCACGACCCTGAGAATGGTGGCCGGACTTCTGGCACCGGATTCAGGCACCATTTCGGTTTTCGGTATTGATGTCCTCAAGGATCCCCTGGCCGCCAAGCGCATCATTGCCTGGGCACCGGACGAACCCATGCTCTATGAGCGGCTGACACCTCTGGAGTATCTGGAGTTCGTCGCCGGGCTCTGGAACGTCCCACCCGATCTTGCGGAGAGCCGTGCCGAAGACCTGCTGCGCACCCTTGGCCTGTGGGAGGATCGCAACCGTCGTTGCGAAGGCTTTTCCCGCGGCATGCAGCAGAAGGCCGCCCTGGCAGGAGCCCTGATCCACGACCCCAGACTGTTGATCCTGGACGAGCCCCTGACCGGGCTGGATGCTGCCGTCGCCCGTCAGGTCAAGGACCTGTTACAGGCCAGGGTCGCTGCCGGTGCTACGGTCATCCTGACCACCCACATACTGGAAGTTGCCGAGCGCATGGCCGACCGGATCGGTATCATCCAGCGTGGAAGACTGCTCGCCGAAGGAACCCTGGACGAGCTGAGGGCACAGACCGCTGGCCGGGGTGGAACCCTCGAAGACGTGTTCCTGGAACTGACCGGCGACCATGGGGCAACCAGGACTTCAAACCTGTGAGTGGCGCAGTCGCACGGATCATGCGGGGCACCACGGCGGGCCTGCTGTTTCATGAATTGCGTCTGTCCTGGCGTGCCCTGCTGGCCCGCAGCGGCGGGGGCAAGCAGGGACTTGTCATTGCCGTTCTGCTGATCGGCGGGCTTGGGATCTTTGCCGGCGTGCCATTGGGCCTGTTCCTCAGGAACTACCAGCCGCCCGTATCGCGATTGCCCATAATCCTTACCGACCTTGCCATGCTGGCCATCGCCAGTCTGATGATCTCCCAGACCCTGTCATCGGCGACGGAGAGTCTGTACCAGCGCGGTGACCTGGACCTGTTGTTCACGGCCCCCATCGCCCCACGTAAAACCCTTGCCGCAAGGTTCATGGCGCTTGCCGTCACGGTTTTCATGACCTTCGCCCTGATGGCGACCCCCCTGTTGCTGCCCGTCGCCCTGATCGGTCACCCGTCATGGCTGGCCTTCTATCTGGTCCTGGCAGCGACGGCCCTGGGGGCCGCAGCAATAGGACTTGCCCTTTCAACCCTGCTCTTCCGCCTGATCGGAGCCCGCCGCACCCGCGCCGTGGCCCAATTCCTGGCTGCGATCATTGGTGCAGGCTTCTTCCTGGTCAGCCAGATCAATACCCTGTTCGGGAAGTCCCAGGCCCACGGGATCTGGGCCCAGGCCAAGGCCCTGGCCATGGATGAGCACTTCCAGCTTCCCCCGGGTGCCGACATACCCCTGCGCGCCCTGCTGGGTCAGCCGCAGGTATTGCTGGGTTACACCCTGGGTGCCGTCGCTCTCTTTTTCGGAATCAGCACCTGGCTTGGCAATCGCTTTGCCGCAGACGCCGCAACAGCCAGTGGTGCCGATACGGCCAACGCGCCAGACAGGGTTCATGTGGCCCGTTGGGAAACCAGTGCTTTCCGCGCCACCTTCCGCAAGGAAGTTCGCCTGCTCTGGCGGGACGCAGCCCTGGTTTCAAATGTGCTGCTGCGCACCCTCTACATCATACCCCTGGCGATCATCGTGATCCGCAGCGCCCACGGCATGGATGGATTTGCCCTCGCCGCCGGAGCCGGAGGTCTTGTCTTCATGGCTGGCCAGGTCGCTGGAACCCTGGCCTGGATCACCGTTTCCGCAGAAGAGGCCCATGACCTGCTGGCCGGTTCACCGACCAGCCAGGTTGTCTTCCGCAGGGCAAAGCTGGCGGCGGCCTACCTACCGCTGATTGCCTTCCTGTCACCCTTCATGGGCTATCTGGTCTGGGCGTCACCCATGGTCGGGCTTTTCGCCATCATCGGCTGCACTTCCGCCGCCTTCGCCTGTGGCCTGATCAATATCTGGTTCCAGAAACCCAGCAAACGTAAGGATTTCCGGCGCCGCAAGGGCTCATCCTGGTTCGCCACCCTGGCCGAAGCCGTGATTGCCTCCATGATCGGCCTGGCGACCACGCTTGCGATCCTGGGCACCCCATGGGCCGCAGTGCCAGGCCTGATCGCGGCAGGCCTGCTGGTCATGCTCCGCCGCTCAGACGCCCAGATTGCCCAGGCCA
>CAIYSH010000433.1 GCA_903928755.1 uncultured Alphaproteobacteria bacterium
TACCAGGCATGACCACATCGGAAATCATCAGGTCTATGGAACCGGCATGTTCCTCGGCCAGTTCCAGGGCCTCTTCGCCCGACGCCGCCTCGATCACCTCATAGCCCCGTGCGCGGAGCAGTTTGGCGGCGACGCCGCGGACGGCGTCCTCGTCCTCGACGAAGAGGATCCGACCAGCCCCGGACAGGTCGCGGGCCTGGGGCCGGACCGGCTTGGCGGGGGCAGCGACCGGTGCAGCCCCTTCAACCGGCAGGTGGACCGGCAGGAAGATGCGGAAGGCCGTGCCCTTTCCGACGGTGGAGTCCACGGCGATCCAGCCGTCCGACTGTTTGACAATGCCATAGACCGTGGCCAGGCCCAGGCCTGTCCCTTCGCCCACCGGCTTGGTGGTGAAGAAGGGGTCGAAGATCTTGTCGATGACGTCAGACGGAATGCCCGAACCGTCGTCCGACACCTCGATCATGGCCTGCTCACCCTGGGCGGCGGGATAGCCCATGGCCTGGGCGTCCTCAGCCGAGACCCTGGCCGTGCGGATGGTGACCGTAGAGCCGCCATGGCTGCGGATGGCGTCGCGGGCGTTAACCGCCAGGTTCATTACGGCTGTTTCCAGCTGACCGCGGTCGGCGCGGACATGGGGCAGGCTGCGGCCATATTCGGTGCGAAGGGTAACATCTTCCTGCAGCACCCGGCGCAGCAGGACCTCGAACTCGCTGATCAGTTCGCCAAGGTCGAGGATCTCCCGCTGGACCGTCTGCTTGCGGGAAAAGGCCAGCAGCTTACGCACCAGGTCGGCGGCGCGGGTCGAGGTCTGGCGGATCTCGTTCAGGCCCTCATAGGACGGGTCACCGACCGGATGGCGGCTGGCCAGGACATCCAGCTGCATGAAGATGGCGGTGAGCAGGTTGTTGAAGTCGTGGGCCACGCCCCCGGCCAGCTGGCCGATGGCCTGCATCTTCTGGGACTGGGCCAGCTGCAGCTCGATCTGCTTCTGCTCGGATACATCCACCAGATAGGCCACCCATCGTCCGGAAGCCTTTGACAGATACAGATGTGCAATCTTGGTCGGATCCCTGGACAGCCGGACCTCGAGCGCTGTTTCGGTGTGGGGCTTTTCTGCCAGGCGACGAATGGCGTCGGCCCGGGTTACGGGCTCGATCAGATCGCCGAAGACCGAGCCCGGCCCTGCATAGCCCGGAATGCCCGCCAGGGTCGGATTGGCTTCGAGGATGGTCGCGGTAAAGGCATCGTCGCCTTCCAGCAAGGCCGCCCCAAAGGGCGAGGCTGCGGCAAAGGCATCCAGGACCCTGGGTGGCGGCGGCGTGGCCTTGCTGAAGGCGGCCAGGACCTCGGCAGCCGCCGTGGGCAAGGCCAGGGGCTGGGGCGGTGGCCCCGATAGCCGGACGAGGTAGCGACGGTCTGCGACGGCGGTCACGGTAGCCTGATGCTCCTGGCCACGCGCCTTGATCAAGGCCTTGCCCACCTCGCCCCGACGGGCAGTGCCCAGGGCCGCAAAAAGATTGGCGGCGGAGGGACCGGATTTCGGCAGACGCGCCTGATCGCCGAATACCTCGGTCCAGGCGGCATTTGCCACGTGGATGCGACCGTCAGCAGCTGCAAAGGCGGCAGGCTCATCAAGAGCGAGCAAGAGGGTATCTGGACCCGGCTCGATCTCCCGCGGCGGATCACCGGTCATCAGCAGGGCAAATATGCCGGCCACCGTGACACAGACCAGGCCGACCAGAAGAAGTATGCCGCCCGTGGTTGCCATGCCTGCGTTCAGGGCCGGGATGGCGGCAAAGGCAACAGCTGCCAGAAAGGAACCAACGGTCGCTGCAACCCAAAGATCGACTGGTTTGCGCTTCAGGGTCTTGGGCTTCGCCATGGTTTGCGCCGAAGGATTTGCCTCGGAACGGGGAAAAGCCCCACCCGAATCATCGATCAGCATACATCAACCCTGACAAACCAAGGATTTTACGGATTATTCGGGTCATGGCCCTTGCCTGGAAA
>CAIYSH010000434.1 GCA_903928755.1 uncultured Alphaproteobacteria bacterium
CGGTCCAGCGGTCACACCCTCGGCGTGGGTCGTCGAAAATGGCTCAACCTGATTCATGTCCGTCCTCCGGTCTGCGCGCGATTGACCCCTGCATCCGCGCTTCTATTGTAACCACCGTATAATAGTGGAGACGATTGTCCATGGACCTGGATTTTTCCCCGGACGACCGCGCCTTTCGCGATGAAGTTCGCGCCCTGATTGCTGACGCGTTTCCACCTGGACTTTCCTATGATGACAGCCGGGAGCACAGGAAGATGTGGCGCCTGGCCATGGCGTCCAGGGGATGGTCCCTGAACAAGTGGCCCGTCCGCTTCGGCGGCCCGGGCTGGACACCCGGCCAGAACTATATCTGGGAGCGCGAAACCACCTCTGCAGGACTGCCACCCCAGGTACCCGGCATGGGGATGGCGATGCTGGCACCGATCCTGTTCGGCTATGGCAGCCCCATCCAGCAGGAACGCTTCCTGCCTGACATACGCGAGGACCGGGTTGTCTGGTGCCAGGGTTATTCCGAGCCGGGATCGGGCTCAGACCTCGCCTCCCTGGGAACCCGGGCGGTCAGGGACGGTGAGGTCTATGTGGTCGATGGGGAAAAAGTCTGGACCAGCGGGGCCCATGAAGCCGACTGGATGTTCTGCCTGACGCGGACTTCCAGCGAGAGCAGACCCCAGGCGGGCATCACCTTCCTGCTCATCGACATGAAAACCCCTGGCATTGAGGTAAGGCCGATCATTTCCATCGACGGCAGGCACGCCTTCAATCGGGTAACCTTCGATGGCGTCCGGGTGCCAGTAGAGAACCGCATCGGCATCGAAGGGGAAGGCTGGACCTATGCCAAGGGACTGTTGACCCATGAGCGAACCGGTCAGGCCTTTGTCTCGCTCTCCATGACCCTTCTGGCCAGGATCAGGGACGCCGCAGCAGTCATTCCGGGGTCCGGTGGCGGAACCCTGCTGGAAGATCCGGGTTTTGTCAGTCGCCTCACTCTGGCTGAAGTGGAGCTGGAAGCCCTGGCCATGACCGAAATGCGCACCCTCTGGGAGGTCGCCGCCGGCTCTGCGCCCGGGGCTCAGTCCTCAATGCTCAAGCTCAAGGGCACTGATATCGTCCAGCGCATGACAGAGTTTTTCATCGAATGCGCGGGCCCCTATGCAGCGCCCTGGCTGCCCGCAACAGATTTTCCGAAAGGCACACCTCAGCCCGATCCCATAGGGCCAGACTGGGCCCGACGCGAGATTGCACGTTATTTTGAAGCCCGGGCAGCCAGCATTGCCGGCGGCACGGATGAAATTCAGCGCAATATCATCGCCAAGCACGTCCTGCGCCTCTGAAGGCATCCGGGTCCGGGATCAGGCAGCAGGACTGGTCAGGAGGTCCTCGGGCGCAGGCGTCAGTCTGGGCACGAACAGGTGAAGCCAGAGCAGGCCAAGCAGATAGGATACCGACGCCACAGCCAGCAGCGGACCATAGCCAAGTCCCGCCTGCAGGGTCTCGCCCGCCACATAGACAATCGCCATGCCGGCAAGATTTCCGCAGAGCGCCCCGAAGCTGGTGACCTTGCCAACCCGCGCCTTGGGAATGATGTCGCCTATGGTGGAGAAGATGCTTACGGAAAAACCCTGGTGACCGGCCAGCATGACGGCAAGGAGCCCGGCTGCCATCCAGAGATTGTGCGTGACCAGGGCCAGGGGGGCGGTCGTCACCAGCAGGGCTGACGCCAGCATGACGCCCTTGCGGACGCGATCCAGACTGACCCCCTGCGAGAGCAGTCGGCTTGAAATCCAGCCCGAACCCAGCGATCCCACGGCCGACCCCAGATAGGCAAGGGCCAGGGGAGGCCCGAGATCCTTCTGGGCCACATGAAACACCCGGTGAAAAAAGTCAGGGGCCCAGAACAGAAGCAGCCAGTAGATCTGGTCTGAAAGGACCTTGGCACCGGCGATACCAAGGGTCCTGCGATCTGACAGAAGGTTCAGGGTGCCGGCCATGGCGAGCCCCACAGACTTGCCGCCCTTGTCCGCCTGCAGGACAGTCTCCTGGTGATGGGGAAAGGTCAGGCCCCGGGTCGCAGCGACCCATCCGGCCACCCAGACAAAGCCCAGGGCACCAGCGGCGACAAAGCATCCCCGCCAGCCCAGGCCTGCCCAGCCCAGCGCGAGACTGCCACTGGCCACAATCGGCAGGACCAGCGGCGTGACGATCGATCCAAGCGCTGAAACACCGTTGGAAATGCCGAACACGAGGGACCGCAGCCTGGCACCGAACAGGCTGGATATGGTCTTTACAAAGGACGGGGTGCCCATGGACTCGGTCGCCCCCAGAGCCACCCGGACGGCGGCGAACTGTCCGACCGTAAAGGCCCAGCCATGGGCCATGGCCGCAAGACTCCACGCCGCAACGCCCGCCGGGGTCGCCCACTTCACCCCCAGACGATCAACAATCGACCCGACCCCCAGATAGGCCACGGCGGCTGAGAACTGGAAAAGTGAGGCCAGCCTTCCATAGTCGGCATCCGTCCAGTGGAGATCCTCCTGGATCATCGGCTTGAG
>CAIYSH010000435.1 GCA_903928755.1 uncultured Alphaproteobacteria bacterium
ACCCGGCCATGGCCTGAGCAAGGACCTCCGGAATGCTTGAAGTGTTTTTCGACTGCTCCAGTCCCTGGACCTATCTGGCCTTTGAGAACCTCAAGGCCCTGCAGAAGGAATTGCAGGTCGAGACCGCCTGGAAGCCCATTCTGGTCGGCGGTATCTTCAACACGGTCAATCCCAGCGTCTACGCCCAGAGGGAGACCCCGGTCCCGGCCAAGGCGCGCTATATGGGCAAGGACCTGCGGGACTGGGCCCGGTTCACAGGCCTGACCATCAGGTTCCCGCCTGCAGTCTTTCCGGTGAACAGCGTCAAGGCCATGCGCGGCTGCATCTGGCTGGAGCCCCAGGGCCGGATGCTGGACTTCGCCACCGCGGTCTTTGAGGCCTACTGGAGCCAGGATCAGGACATTTCGGCAGACGAGGTCCTGAAGGCCATCTGCGAAAAGCTCGGGATCGCTCCGGCCGCCTTTTTCGAGGGGATCGCGCAGACCGGGGTCAAGGACCAGCTGAGGCTGAATACCGAAGAGGTGATGGCACGCGGCGGCTTTGGCTCGCCCACCATCTTCGTCGGCGGGAACGACATGTATTTCGGCAATGACCGCCTGCCCCTGATCCGCGATGCCGTTCTGCGGGCCCGGGCGCAAGCCTGAAGATGAAACGAAAAGAGAACCTGCTATAGGCAGGTCATGGCTGCCGACCCGCCCCTCCTGCCGGAAAGATTCGCCGACTGGTTCGCAGCCCGTGGATGGCAGGCCAGGTCCCATCAGCTGAACATGGTCGCCCGGGCCAGGGCCGGGCGTGACGCCCTGCTCATCGCCCCCACCGGCGGCGGCAAGACCCTGGCGGGGTTCCTGCCCAGCCTGATCGATCTGGCGGAACGTCCGCCTGCCAACACGCCTCAGGGCATCCACACCCTCTACATCTCGCCACTCAAGGCCCTGGCTGTGGATGTGGAGCGCAACCTGATGGCCCCCATTCTGCAGATGGGCCTGCCGATCGTGGCGGAGAGCCGGACAGGCGACACCGGCGCCTCCCGCAAGCAGAGGCAGAGGGTCAGGCCGCCGGACATATTGCTGACCACGCCGGAACAGCTGGCCCTGTTCTGCGCCTGGGAGGGCGCTCGCCTCTATTTTGAGAACCTGTCCTGCGTGATCATTGACGAGATTCACGCCATTCACGCCTCCAAGCGCGGAGACCTGCTGGCCCTGGCCCTGGCGCGGCTGCAGGTCTTTGCGCCCAACCTGCGCCGGGTGGGACTGTCGGCCACGGTGGATGATCCCGACGTGATCCGCCGCTGGATGGCCTGGGGCGGACGGACAACCGCCGAAACCCCGCGACCGGAAGACACGGTTGATCTGGTCATTGGCCCGCCGGGCGCCCAGCCGGTGGTGGACATGCTGTTGTCCGAAGGCCGGGTGCCCTGGGCCGGGCATACCGCCAAGCACGCCATGGAAGAGGTCTATCAGGCCATCAAGGGCGCCCGCACGGCCCTGGTGTTCGTGAACACCCGCTTCCAGGCCGAGTTCGCCTTTCAGGAACTCTGGAAGATCAATGACGATGACCTGCCCATAGCCCTGCACCATGGCTCCCTGTCGGCCGAGCAGAGGCGAAAGGTCGAGGCGGCCATGGCGCGGGGAGAGCTGAGGGCCGTGATATGCACCTCGACCCTCGACCTCGGCATAGACTGGGGGGATGTGGACCTGGTCATTCAGCTGGCCTCACCCAAGGGGGCAAGTCGCATGGTCCAGAGGATCGGCCGGGCCAATCACCGGCTGGATGAGCCTTCGCGGGCCCTGTTCGTGCCGGCCAACCGGTTCGAAATGCTGGAGTGTCAGGCCGCCCGGGAAGCCATTGCCGAGAACCGGTTCGACGGCGAGCCCGCCCGAACCGGCACCCTGGATGTCCTGGCCCAGCATGTCATGGGCCTGGCCTGCTCCGAGCCCTTTGACCTGCTGAGACTCTATGACGAGCTGGTCGCGTGCGGGCCCTATGGCGATCTCACCTGGGAAGACTTCGAACGGGTGGTCGATTTCGTCTCGACCGGCGGCTATGCGCTCAAGGTCTATGACCGTTTCCGGCGGATCGTGAAGGGCCAGGACGGGCTCTGGAAGGTGCGTGACGCGGCCACGGCCCAGAGGCACAGGCTGAATGTCGGGGCCATCCTCTCACCCGCCGTCCTGTCGGTCCGCATCGCCATGGGCAAGCGCCTGGTCGGTGGCCGCAAGATCGGCGAGATCGAAGAAGGGTATCTGGAAATGCTCGACCCTGGCGACACCTTCGTCTTCGCCGGTCAGGTCTGGAGCCTGGTGGCGGTGACGGGTTTGGACGTCTTCGTGAAGGCCGCGACGGACAAGGATCCGAAAATGCCCTCCTGGGGCGGCTCGAAATTCGCCATATCCACCTTTCTGGCAAAACGGGTGCGCGAGCTGATGTTCGACCAGGACCACTGGCAGGTCCTGCCCGCCGATGTCCGCGAATGGCTGGAGGCCCAGAGAGACCGTTCCATGATCGTTGGCGAGGGCGAGCTCCTGCTGGAGACCTTTCCGCGGGGACGGCGGAACTTCCTGGTCTGTTATCCCTTTGAAGGGCGCCTCGCCCACACCACCCTGGCCATGCTGCTGACCCGGCGACTGGAGCGGCTTGGGGTCGGGCCTCTGGGCTTTGTCTGCAATGACTATGCGGTGGCGATCTGGTCACTCAATCCGATGAATCATCTGGAGTTCGACGACCTGTTCGGAGAGGACATGCTGGGGGATGACCTGGAATCATGGCTCGCGGAAAGCTTCATGATGAAGCGGGCCTTCAAGGGGTGTGCGGTGATCAGCGGCCTGATCGAGCGCCGTTTTCCGGGGGAGCACCAGAAATCAGGGCGACAGGTGACCTTCTCCACAGACCTGATCTATGACGTCCTGCGCCGTCACCAGCCCGACCATCTGCTGTTGGCCTGCGCCCGGTCCGATGCCGCCACCGGCCTGATAGATGTCGCCCGACTTGGGCAGATGCTGGCGCGCATCCGGGGCCAGATCCGACATGCCGATCTGCAGCACCTCTCGCCCTTTGCCGTGCCGATCCTGCTGGAACTGGGCAAGGAGCGCACGCCAGGTCAGTCCGGCGACATGATCCTGGCCGAAGCCGAGGCAGACCTGATTGCGGAGGCCATGTCATGAGCCTGACCGTCAACGGCCACGGATTGCGGCTCGAACAGGTTTCAATGGGGGGGCTCCGGCTCGATCTCAATGGAGAAGCCGTGGTGATGCGGCCGTCAGGTGCCCTGTGGCTGGAAACCTCCCGCACCCTGATTGTCGCAGACCTGCATCTGGAAAAGGGATCGGCCTATGCCGCGAGGGGACAGTTGCTGCCGCCCTTCGACTCCCGGGAGACACTCCATCGCCTGGCGGGAGAGGTCGCACACCTTGCCCCCCTTAGCCTGGTCCTGCTGGGCGACACCTTTCATGATGGTGCGGGCGAACTGCGGCTCGCGCCGGCCGATCATGACGCATTGAGATCCATGGCCGACGGTCGCGCCCTGATCTGGGTTCTGGGAAACCATGACTCGGAGGGGCCAGCTCACCTGCCCGGTGATGTGGTGGCGGAACTGGAGCTCGCAACCCTGACCCTTCGCCACGAGCCCCGGGATGGACAACAACCTGGCGAGATCTCCGGGCACCTGCACCCCTGCGCCCGGGTTGCATCGGCTGGCGGGTCGGTCAGACGACGGTGTTTTGTCACGGACGGTGCCCGGATGATTGTGCCGGCGTTTGGAGCCTATGCCGGGGGGTTGAACATACTTGACCCCGCATTCGGCGGACTGTTCTCCGGGACGGTGATCGCCGGGGCTCTGGGCCGGGAGCGGATCCATGCCATTGGTGCAAGATCACTGCGCCCCGACTGATCCCCTACATGCGCATGGCCTTCTCAAGGGCCATGGCCAGCGAAACCCCAGCGCCAAGGGTCAGGACCGTGACCATGCGCGGATACCTGTTGGGCACCCCAGGGGCGGCGTGATCGAACATCCACTGGATGATGAAGGCCGCCAGAAACCCGCCGACGATCCAGTCCACATCCACATGGCGACGCAGGGCCAGTAGACCCCAGCCCGTGACCGGCGAGATGGTCGAGCCCGCCAGCCGTGCCAGGTGGGGCTCGGCGCGGGAGGACTCCACCCCCCAGCGGACGCCGCCCAGAAATCCCATTGCCACGGCCGACCAGGTCAGCAGGACATTCAGCCCGTGGATTGTCAGGGCACTGGGCCCATAGGCATAGAGGATGGCCGAGAGCGGGAAGGGAGCAAGTCCCAGCAGGGCCATGGCCCATAGGCCTTTCGGAGCCGGTTGTGTCACCTAAGACCTCCTGAATGCCGCAGACGCGGCCCAGCCCGCAGCCAGGGCAATGCTGACTGAGACGAGACCGTAGGTCCAGGGATGCAGATGTGCAAAAAGATAGAGGGCCCGCTGCAGGCCGACCTTCCGGACTTCAAGATGACGGAGCCGCGAGGAAACAGGCCGACCCTCCTGAAACAGCAGGATCTGGGCCTGGTAGCGTCCGATCGGCGCATCTGTGGGCAGGTTGATCTCGGCCTTGAACAGGTTCCGGTCGACAAAGACAACGCCATGGTCGTCTTCGTCATAAAGGCCCATCCTGGACTTGAGCCGCACCACTGCCCGACGCCATTCCGGATAGTCGAACCCAAGACGGTTCACGACCACATCCTTCACCCCGTATCGCGTCTCGACCTTGTGTTCAGCCGGGGCATCGAAGGCAAGGTGATCAAGACCGGCACCCAGCCCCTGGAGGACCGGTCGCCCTGCAATCTGCGCAAGGGGCCGCGTTGACGCCGCCATGTAGAAACCAGGGGCACCCTGGAATATGACAGGGCGGGAATTGATCCAGAGGCCGGCAATCCGGATCTTGTGTGCAATCCTGATCGGCTGTTCAGGGCCGCGGACAAGAACCACCACATCACTGGGTCTTTGGCCGGGATCGAATATCGCGCCATAGAGTACGATTCGCGCGCCCTTGAACCCGGATGTGACCTGGACCTCTGTCGTGGTCAGGGCCGCAGAAACGGCGGGGGGAGTAGGGACGCCGGGCGCGATCATCCACCTGCACCAGTCATGAGGATGAAGGGTTCGGCGGGAGTCAGAAAAAGGCCAAGTCCCATACGCAGGCCCACAGCCAGGACGATGAGGGCAAGAATGGCCCGCAGTTCTTCTGGCCGGAAGCGGGATGAGGCCTTGGCCCCCAGCTGGGCCCCGATCACGCCACCCACCAGCAGCAGGGTCGCCAGCACGATATCTACCGTCTGGTTGCGTCCGGCCTGAAGCACACTGGTCAGGGTCGTCGTGATGATGATCTGGAAGAGACTTGTGCCAACCACAACCGCGGCAGGCATACGCAGAAGATAGATCATGGCGGGCACGAGGATGAAGCCCCCCCCAACCCCCATGATGGCGGAAAGCATGCCGACAAATACCCCGAGGACGATCGGGGGAATTATGCTGATGTGCATCCCGGATTTAGGGAAGTTGACCTTGAAGGGCAGGCCGTGCAGCAGGCTGGACCGGCGATCGTCCGCGGATGGCAAGGGCCCGCCACGACGGGACCGGATGATGGTCGTGAGGGATTCAGAGAGCATGAGCCCGCCAATGACACCCAGAAAGATCAGATAGGACAGGGAAACGACCAGGTCAGCCTGTCCGATCAACCTGATCCATCGGAAGACCTCCACCCCAAGCACCGATCCCAAAACCCCACCGGTCGCCAGGACGCTGCCCATCCGGAAATCAACAGCCCTGGCCCGGGTATAGGAAATGACGCTGGAGGTTGAAGATGCCGCGACATGGCTTGCGAGACTTGCCACCGCAACGGCTGGCGGTATGCCCAGAAAAACCAGGATCGGCGTCATCAGAAACCCGCCGCCGATACCAAAGAGCCCCGAGATGAAGCCAACCCCGGCACCCAGGGTGACCAGGAGCGGGCCATTTATGGAAACCTCAGCAATGGGAAGATAGATATCCAGGGCCA
>CAIYSH010000436.1 GCA_903928755.1 uncultured Alphaproteobacteria bacterium
AGACCCTGGCCGATGCCATCGCCCTGGCCTATGCCTCAAACCCGACCCTTCAGGCACAGCGTGCAAGCCTGCGTGCCCTTGATGAGAGCTGGGTCCAGGCCCGTAGCGGATTCCGGCCAAGCGTCAGTGGTTCCGTCACCGCCAGTTACAGCGAAACCCGGATCCCGGCCCTGGTGGGTAATATCGAGTCGAATTCCGGACGGGCTGTCCTTTCCCTGAACCAGCCAATCTACACGGGGGGGCGGGTCGGTGCCGCAGTTGCCGCGGCCAGGGGGGATATCCTTGCAGGCCGCGAATCGCTTCGCCGGGTGGAAGCCCAGATTCTGGGCGGGGTGATCCAGTCCTACATGGATGTGCGCCGCGACCAGGAGTCCCTGCGTATCCAGACTGAAAACGTCGCCGTCCTGCAAAGGCAGCTGGAGGAATCGCGCGCACGCTTTGATGTTGGCGAAATCACCCGCACGGATGTTGCCCAATCCGAGGCGCGGCTTGCTGCTTCTGTCGCGCTCCGCCAGTCGGCACAGGCACAACTGGCCATCAGCCGGGGCAGTTATACGGCAGTTGTTGGTCAGCCCCCCGGAGAGCTGGCACCGCCCCCGTCACTTGAGCCCCTGATTCCGGCGACGATCGACGGTGCCATGGACATTGCCGAGCAGGACAATGCCCAGATCCGTGCAGCACAGTATGCAGAAGATGCGGGGAGGGCCCGTGTTGCCGGTGCCCGGGCAGAGCGGCTTCCGTCCCTGTCGCTGCAGGCCTCTCTCGGGCAGAGCGGCGTGGCTCAACCCTTGCTGACAGACACCTATACCCGCAGTGTTTCAGGCGCGGCGGTCCTGACCATACCGCTGTTCTCGGGCGGTCTGACCAATTCCCGGGTGCGTGCGGCGGTCGAGCGCAACAATGTCGACAGGATTACGATCGAGATCACCCGGCGGTCCGTCATCCAGAGCCTGACCCAGGCCTGGAGTGCGCTCATTGCGGCACGTGCAAACATCATTTCTACCGAGCAGCAGGTCAAATCGGCCCGGCTCGCTGCCGAAGGTGTTCACCAGGAACAGCAGGTTGGCCTGCGGACAACGCTGGATGTCCTCAATGCCGAGCAGGAGCTTCGTTCCGCCCAGCTTTCACAGGTGAACGCCAATCATGATGCCTATGTCGCTGCGGCAACTGTCCTCAGCCAGATGGGGCACCTTACCGCTGACCTGCTTCCGGCCAGTTCGAAATATGATGCCAAGGCGAACTTCAACAAGCTGCGCATGACCTGGGGCTGGGTGCCCTGGGAGGAACCTGTTGCCGTTGTCGATTCGGTCCTGACGCCCAATGCGAAGGAAAAAGCAGCGGTTAAGACCCGTTCGCCCTCGAATTAGGTTTGAATGTCCGGGCTCCAGGTCCGGATTCGCGTGACACACGAATCTGTCCTTGCGTCTCGCGCCGGAAATTGCAGGATCAGGGTTGCATACCCAGCGCGCGATGCGGGGATTCTCTTTCTCTCTAGTGACGGTTCTCCATGCCTGATACCCAATCTCAAGAACCGACGATGGAGGAAATCCTCGCCTCCATCCGGCGGATCATTTCAGAAGATGATGTGCCTGCCGCTGAGGCACCACCCCTGGCGGACATCGATCCTCTGCCGGCACCTGAACCCGTACCCGCGCCAGCACCTGTTGTGCTTGAGGAAGAGCCCCCGCCACCGCCACCGCCGCCCGCTCCTGCGCCGGAGCCAGAGCCTGAGCCAGAGCCGGAAGTTGAACTCGAGGATGACGTTCTGGAACTGACCGAGCGTGTTCAGAGTGTTGGGGATCTGGATGTCTACACCCCTCTGCCAACAGCGCCTCCACCCCCGCCCGAACCGGTATTTGATCCAGGTCCGGGACTGGTCGGGACGCCGGCCGCAAGCGCCGCAGCTGCCGCTTTCGAGCACCTTTCGACGACGGTATTGATGCCCCGGGACGGGCGGACCCTGGAGGACGTTACGCGCGAGCTCCTGAGGCCGCTCCTGAAGCAGTGGCTGGACGATCATCTGCCGCGCATTGTTCAGGAAACAGTCCAGGCCGAGGTCGAGCGTATTTCGCGCGGCAGCCGGAGCTAGGGAACCCTCATTTCAGTCCTGAGCGTCTGAACATGTCGGTCAGATGAAGTTTGGCGTCCAGGCCCGATCCTATGCCAGGGGCAGTCTAGGAGGGCGCTTCAAGCGTCGCCGGTCATCGGGTCGCTATTTTGCGATTTTCAGAGATCTTATGGCCAAGGCCATCCGGATTCCGTGCGGTCGCGCCTTTCGCCGATAGGTAAGGGCGTGTATTCACCGCCTACAGGCGAGCCATGCTAGACAAAAATTTCGATCCCAAATCCGCTGAACCGCGTCTTTACGCCCAATGGGAGTCGTCGGGGGCCTTTGCACCGACATCCGATCCGGCAGCGGAGCCTTTTTCCATTGTCATACCGCCTCCCAATGTGACGGGCTCCCTGCACATTGGCCACGCGCTCAACAATACCTTGCAGGATGTGCTGATCCGGTTTGAGCGCATGCGCGGCAAGGCGGCACTCTGGCTGCCGGGGACGGACCATGCGGGTATTGCCACGCAGATGGTGGTGGAGCGGCAGCTTGCAGCGGCGGGTAATTTGTCCCGCCGGGATATGGGGCGCGAGGCCTTTGTCGCCAAGGTCTGGGAATGGAAGGCTGAAAGTGGTGGAACCATCACCAATCAGCTGCGCCGGCTGGGGGCCTCCTGCGACTGGAGCCGAGAGCGCTTTACGCTGGATGAGGGGCTGAGTGCTGCCGTCCGCAAGGTCTTTGTGACGCTCTACAAGCAGAAGCTGCTTTACCGCGACAAGCGCCTGGTGAACTGGGATCCAGCACTTCAGACCGCGATTTCCGATCTGGAAGTCGAGCAGAAGGAGGTGGATGGCCACTTCTGGCATTTCGCCTATCCGCTGGAAGACGGATCCGGCGAGATCGTGGTGGCGACCACGCGGCCTGAGACCATGCTCGGTGACACGGCCATTGCCGTGAATCCCGGGGACGAGCGGTATCAACACCTGATCGGGAAGGCCGTGCGTCTGCCCATCGTCAATCGTCCGATCCCGATCATTGCCGATGACTATGCGGACCCTGAAAAGGGCTCCGGAGCTGTGAAGATCACGCCGGCCCATGAT
>CAIYSH010000437.1 GCA_903928755.1 uncultured Alphaproteobacteria bacterium
GTCCCCCTGCTGGACGCCGGAGAGCTGCTGGCCCGGCGCTGCGGCAATGTCTGCCTCGGCCTGGAGCCGGTGCCGGTGATGGAAGGCTCGAGCGCCGACCCGGAAAGGCTGGGACCCAGGACCTGGATACCGGCCTGCGCCGGTATGACCGGTGGGGGCGAACTGAACAGCCCTAGAGCGCGGAGGCCTTGAAGGTGTTGCACGCCGCGGGGTCGCCGGACTGGACCCCCGCCCGGAACCACCGCATGCGCTGGGCGCTGGTGCCGTGGGTGAAGGCGTCGGGGACCACCTGGCCCTGGGTCTGTTTCTGCAGGGTGTCGTCGCCGACCGCCGAGGCCGCCCGCAGGCCATCCTCGACATCCCGCGGGTCGAGGGCCACCCGACCGCCCGACACCTCGGCCGCATGGGCCGCCCAGACGCCGGCAAAACAGTCGGCCTGAAGCTCCAGCCGCACCGAGCCGGACTCCGCCCCCCGGGTCCCCAGACGCCGGGACTGTTCCGCAGCCCCGGTCAGCTGCTGGACATGGTGGCCGATTTCGTGGGCGATGACATAGGCCCGGGCCGCCTCGCCGCCTGCCCCGAACCGGCCTTCCAGCTCCTGCCAGAAGCTGAGGTCGAGATAGACCTTCTGGTCCTGCGGGCAATAGAAGGGGCCCATGGCACTCTGGCCTGCACCACAGCCTGTGGGGGTGGCCTGCTGATAGATCACCATCCCGGCTGGTCGCCGATAGGTGGCACCTGCCTGCCGGAAGATCGGCGTCCAGACATCGGTGGTCGACTGCTCGATGACGTCGACAAACTGGGCGTCCCGATCGCCGGGGATGCCCTTGGCACCCACCTGCTGTTCCTGCCGGGCCGTGGCCCCGTTGATCTGGTCGACGGCATTCAGGGTGTCCGACGGGCTGATGCCGAACACGAAATAGCCGATGGCCGCCAGGACCAGCCCGCCAAGGCCGATACCACCGGCCGCGACCGGACGGAGCCCCCGCCGGTCCTCGATATTGCCGCCCCGGTCACCATCCTGCCAACGCATGGGAATACCTCATCAGGTCTGCAGCCCTCAGGCCGCGACATGCCAACGTGCTTCAGGGCCTGGCCACCGAGAACCGGGCCAGCTCCTTTTTCGGGGCCTCCCAGTCGGGGCTGAGCTCCAGGGCCTTCTGATAGTCGAAATAGGCCGCCTTGAGGTTGTCGAGCCCCTCATGGGCCAGGGCGCGATTGTAATAGGCCTTGGCCGGCTCATCGACGCCCAGTTCAAGGGCCCGGTTGATGTCGACCACGGCCTCGGCAAACTGGTGGCGACCGACCGAGGCGGCACCCCGGTTCACATAGGCCTCGCCCAGCTCGGGGGTCAGGCGCACGGCATCATTGAAATCCCGCGTCGCCTCGTCGAACCGGGCCCGGCGCAGGCGCAGGACGCCACGGTTGACGAAGGTGCCGGCCCGGTCCCGGGTTTCCAGGAATTCGGTCTGCAGGGACTGGGTGCAGATGCGCTCGTAACTGGCAGACACCTCGCCGCGAATGGCAGCCCGGGAGCAGGCCTCGGCCATGCCGCCACCAAACACCGTGGACGCCGCATGCGCCGTCTGGGACCCGAGACCCAGAACCGCCAGTCCGGCGGTGATCAACAGTTTCCGCATGGTGCCGTCTCCTTGTGCCAAACGTCCACACCCGAAGGTCTCACCCCAAAGCGCGAAGGTGTCAATTCACGCCTGTGGCAGGCGGAAACGCCGGGTTTCCCGCAGCAGGATATAGACCCCGCTGGCCGCCACAACCAGGGCTCCGACCCAGGTCAGGACCTTGGGCACCTCATGCCAGATGAAAAAGCCGAACAGGGTGGCCCAGACCATCTGGGTATAGTCGAAGGGGGCCACCACGGCGACATTGGCCCGGCGCAGGGCCTCGGTCAGGAACAGCTGGCCGACCCCCCCCAGCAGCCCGCCCAGGATCAGCAGGCAAAGGGTCGGCAGGTCGGGGATCACGCAGGCAAAGGGCAGGCTGGCCAGGCCGAGCACGGTTCCGGCCAGGGTGAAATAGAAGACAATGGTCGGCCCCGGTTCCGTCCGGCCAATCTCGCGGATGGCAATCTGGGCCCCGGCCGCCGAAACCGCCGAGATCAGGGCAAACACCACGCCAATCCCCGCAAAATGCGCCGGGTCCGGGTGGATCATGATCAGGACGCCGATGAACCCGACCGCCACGGCGCCCCAGCGGTGGGCGCTTACCGGCTCGCGCAGGATCAGGGCCGACAGGGCTGTCATGAACAGGGGCGATGAAAACGACAGGGCCGTGGACTGGGTCAGCGGCAGCAGGCTGACCGCCGAAAAGCCGAACACCATGCCCGACAGGCCGATGGAACTGCGGATCAAGTGCCCGATGGGCCGCTTGGTCTTCAGCACCCCCAGCCCCGAGGTCTGGCTGACATAGAGCAGGACGGGGATGAAGGCGAAGGCGTTGCGGAAGAAGACGATCTCCAGCACCGGCACCCCCTGCCCCGAGGTCCACTTCACAATGGCCCCCAGCCCCGCCATGCAGCACATGGCCGCCACCCGGAAGATGATGCCCAGGCCGGTATTCTGCACCTGGCTGTGCGGCGCGGGGGATGGGGAAGGTGGCAAGGGCGGGCTCCGGACGACGAGGCTTTAGCCCGACAGGGGCGGCCAGACCAGTGCCTCCACACACCGGTCACCCCGGCGGAGGCCGGGGTCCAGATCACAGGGCGCTGCGCCTGCCGACCATCCGCAGAACGGCCTTTCCGGCAACCACAGGGGCGCGTCAGGCGGCTGGGATCAGGGCCGCTGTGGCGGGGTCATAGACGAAACTCGTGATGGTTTCGTCCTTGATCCGCTCCACCACCTCGTCGATCACGTGGAGCGGGGCCAGGAACCACTCGCGCGGCTTTACCGGATTGCCGAAGCGGTCATTGATGGTTAGGTCCAGCCGCGCCGGGGCGAAAACCCTGTGCAGCAGGTTTTCCAGTCGTGTGCGGTTGATGTTGTAGAGCTTGTAGGTCGTGACAATTTCGACCTCCGCCAGCAGGAAGGTGGCGTCCA
>CAIYSH010000438.1 GCA_903928755.1 uncultured Alphaproteobacteria bacterium
AGCTGGTCGCACTCGGCGCGCCGATTACCGAGACCTCCGAAAGCGCGGGCATTCTCTATTTCACCCGCCACTACCGCCTCAAGCCCGGCATGAGCGAGCCACCCCGTGGCACGGCACCGGCAACGGGCGACCTGGGCTTTCTGAAGTTCGGGGTGTTTCCCGGCGATGAGGGATGTTTCTCGATCACCCTCTGTGTCCCGGAAATCGAAATGGAGATGCGCAAGGACATCGTGCATCCGGAAACCTTCGATGCCATCTGCCGGCAGATGCCCGGAATGGTGCCCTGGATCGATCCTGAACGCGCTGACCCCGTAAGCAAGGTCTTCGGTATGGGCGATCTGCAGAGCCGCTGGCGCACCCTTCTCCAGGATGGCGTTCCGGCGGCCCTCAATGTATTCCCGGTCGGAGACAGTCTGGTGCGGACCAACCCGCTCTATGGTCGGGGTTGCTCATTCGCGGCCGCAAGTGCCTATGCCCTGCGTGACGCCTTGCGGGCCAGCCCTGACCCCGTCCGCCGGCTCGTGGCGTATGATGCCGGGGTGGTCCGGGACCTGCAGCCCTATTTCAAGTCCATGCTCGATCAGGACCGCAGCGCCATTAAAAGAGCCCGCCAGGCCCTGACGCCTGGCCACGTCCCCAATCTGCGCAGCCGGATTCTGAAAAGCTTCATGGAAGATGGAATCGGCGTGGCGATACGTTCCGATCCGGACCTCCTGCGGGCCGCCATGCGCGGCTTCCATATGCTGGAGCATCCATCAGACTGGCTGAAACGCCCGGCAAACATCGCCAAGGTTCTGGGATACTGGGCACGGGGCAAGGTGGCCAATGCGGAAGCCTATCCTCCCAAGGCGGGCCCGGATCGAGAAACCCTGATGCGGGCCGTAAGCATCTCTCCCGATCTGGATATCCAGCGGTTGAATCCCGCCTAAATCAGGCCCGCTCTCGGCGATGAGGGGTCGGCGTAGGTGCGTCTGGCCATACGACCAGCAAGGAAGGCTTCGCGCCCGGCGATCACAGCATGCTTCATGGCGCTTGCCATCAGGATCGGGTCCCTGGCCTCGGCAATGGCTGTATTCATCAGGACCGCATCACAGCCCAGTTCCATGGCCAGCACGGCGTCCGAGGCCGTTCCCACACCGGCATCCACCAGAACCGGCACCCGGGCCTGCTCGATGATCAGGCCTAGGTTCAGGGTGTTCTGGATGCCGCGCCCTGAGCCGATCGGGGCCGCCGCCGGCATGATGGCCGCGGCACCCGCATCTTCGAGCTTCTGCGCATAGACCGGATCATCGCTGCAATAGACCATCACCTGAAAACCATCGGCGATCAGCAGCTTCAAGGCACGCAGGGTTTCTTCCATGTCCGGCAGCAGGTGCCGGGTGTCGGACAGGACCTCAAGCTTGACCAGATCCCAGCCGCCGGCTTCCCGGGCCAGGCGCAGGGTGCGCACGGCATCCTCGCCCGTGAAACAGCCAGCCGTAATGGGGAGGAAGGTGAAGCGATCCGGCTTTACGTAGTCAACCAGCATGGGCTGGTTCGGATCCGACAGATTGACCCTGCGCAAGGCCACAGTGACGATCTCTGCCCCCGCAGCTTCGGCAGCGGCCGCGTTCTGGGCATAGTCCCTGTACT
>CAIYSH010000439.1 GCA_903928755.1 uncultured Alphaproteobacteria bacterium
CGGTGCGGTCTGCACCAACCTGCTCTATGCCGCGCTGGCTATGGGGTTCGGGGCCAACTGGATCACCGACTGGTATGCCTATGATCCCGAGGCGCTGGCGATACTGGGCCTCTCCGCAAATGAAAGGGTCGCCGGATTCATCTTCATCGGCACCCCTGCAAATCCAGCGCAGGAACGTGAGCGGCCTGATCTCGAGGGTCTCGTCACCGACTGGAAAAGGCCGTAAGGCCTGTTTCGGGTCGAGATCGGGTGCACACCAGCCGGACTATTCTCTAGCCACGACCACGATAGGGTGGAACCCCCTGGTCGGGCAACCAGAGGCCTTCCGGGGCTGGCCCTGACTGCCAGAAGACATCAATGGGAATGCCGCCGCGCGGATACCAGTAACCACCAATCCTCAGCCATTTCGGCTCGCCGATTTCAACAATTTTCCGGCCGATTGCCACCGTGCAATCCTCGTGGAAAGCCCCATGATTACGGAAACTTCCGAGATAGAGCTTCAGCGATTTTGACTCGATGAGCCAGTCACCTGGGGCGTAGTCTATCATCAGCGTGGCAAAGTCCGGCTGACCGGTCACCGGACACAGGGACGTGAACTCAGGTGCCGTGAATCGCGCAAGATAAAGTGCATCCTTCTGCGGATTTGGCACGCGCTCCAGCACAGCCTGCTCCGGCGAGGTAAAACCGCGGATGTCCTGTCCGAGTTGGGTCAGATGAGTATCGGTCATGCCGACGCCTTACCCGTCATTCCGGAGCGCTGCAATCTCACCTTAGATAGCGTAGTCCAGTTCCCCGTTCAGCCAGGCCGTAATCCGTTCGGCCGCCTCAGCGGCTGACTCGATCGTGGTGTCGATACGGATTTCCGGCGCTTCCGGTGCCTCATAGGGACTGTCAATCCCGGTAAAGTTCTTCAACTCGCCGGCACGCGCCTTCTTGTAGAGTCCCTTCACATCCCGGTTTTCCGCAACGGAAAGAGGGGTATCCACAAAGACTTCGATGAAATCTTCCGGGGCCATCAGTCCACGGGCCATATCCCGCTCAGCGCGGAAGGGCGAGATGAACGAGACCAGGACAATCAGTCCGGCATCGACCATCAGCTTTGCCACCTCGGCCACACGACGAATGTTCTCGACACGGTCGGCATCGGTAAACCCAAGATCCCGGTTCAGACCGTGGCGGACATTGTCGCCGTCCAGCAGGTAGGTATGCCGACCTTCGGCATGCAGCTTTTTCTCAACCAGATTGGCGATGGTCGACTTCCCGGAACCTGAAAGTCCGGTCAGCCAGACCACCCTGCCCCTCTGACCCTTGAGGGCCCCACGGGCCGCCTTGTCCACATCCACAGCCTGCCAGTGCACGTTCTGGGACCGGCGCAGGGCGAAGTGCAGCATGCCTGCCGCAATGGTCCGGTTGGTCAGCCTGTCAATCAGGATAAAACCGCCCAGATCCCGGCTCTCGGCATAGGCCTCAAATGCGATCGCACTGTCCAGGCTCACATTGCAGACCCCGATCTCGTTCAGTTCCAGCCGCCTGGCAGCCAGCTTTTCGAGGGTGTTGACGTTGATCTTGTATTTCGGCTCCGACAGGGTTGCTCCAACCGTGCGGGTTCCCTGCTTCAGCAGATAGCCCCGCCCCGGCAGCAGGACTTCATCATCCATCCAGACAATCGTCGCCTCGAACTGGTCAGCAACTTCCGGCGGACTCTGGGCCGCAGCCAGGACA
>CAIYSH010000440.1 GCA_903928755.1 uncultured Alphaproteobacteria bacterium
GACCAGGACCAGGACCAGGATTGGGATCGGGATCGGGATCGGAGCACGGTAACCGAGGCGGGAGCGGGTCCTGATGTCACGCACGATCCGGACCTTGCGGAAACGTCGCGGGATACTTTTGGGTTGAGGCTGGAGCAGCTGGCAGAGCCGTCGGCCGGGATTGGCTGGACGATTTCCGATCGCCCCAAGATCAATCTCCGGCCCATATTGTCGGTTTTTGTCCTGGCTTTGATCCTGACGGCCTTCGGCGTCTACTGGTCCGGGCACGGCAGCATAGGCACTGGCCTGTTTCATCCCTTGCTGATGGGTGGCCTTGTCTGTCTCCTGGGGCTCGGGGGACTGGCACTTGCAGCTTATCTCTTCCTGGTCGATCTTGGTTATATCGAGCCGCTTCACGACAGCCGGGCTGACCGGATCTAGGCATCCGACCCTGGCATTCACGCCGGGCGCTGATGTCTCGCGCAGTCGGTTTCTGCGTGGTAGATTTCACCCATGATCCAGAACCATAATCCATCCATGGATTTCGCCCTGGGCGAAACCGCTGATGCCATTCGCGACACCACGGCGCGTTTTGCCGCCGACCACATAGCGCCCAATGCGGCCGCCATTGACCAGACGAACATCTTTCCCAGGCAGCTCTGGCCGCAGATGGGGGCCCTGGGTCTGCATGGAATTACCGTCGACGAAGAGTTCGGTGGCCTTGGCCTTGGCTATCTGGAACACGTGGTGGCCATGGAGGAAATATCCCGTGCTTCGGCTTCTGTCGGGTTGAGCTATGGTGCCCACTCCAACCTCTGTGTGAATCAGCTTCGCCGCTGGGGTAATGAAGCCCAGAAGCGGCGTTATCTGCCGCGGCTGATCTCGGGTGAACATGTGGGTGCCCTGGCCATGAGCGAGGCCGGATCGGGGTCTGATGTGGTTTCCATGCAGCTTAGGGCCGAACACAGAGGTGATCGCTTTGTTCTGAATGGCACCAAGTTCTGGATCACCAACGCGCCCCATGCCGATGTGCTGGTGGTCTATGCCAAGACGGCCCCTGAAGGAGGCGGGAAGGGCATTACCGCCTTCCTAATTGAGAAGGGCTTCAAGGGGTTTTCGGTCAGTCAGAAACTGGAAAAAATGGGCATGCGCGGCTCTGATACCGCAGAGCTGGTCTTTGAGGACTGCGAGGTCCCTGAGGAAAACGTCATGGGTCCGCTGAATGGTGGGGTCGGCGTGCTGATGAGCGGTCTCGACTATGAACGCGCCGTGCTTGCGGCGGGTCCGCTGGGCATCATGCAGGCCTGTCTGGATGTGGTTCTGCCCTATGTCCGGGAGCGGAAACAGTTTGGCAAGCCGATTGGTGCCTTTCAGCTGATGCAGGGCAAGGTGGCCGACATGTATGTCGCCCTGAATTCAGCACGGGCTTATGTCTATGCCGTCGCCCGGGCCTGTGATGCGGGCATGACCACGCGGTTTGATGCCGCCGGGGCCATACTCATGGCCTCGGAAAACGCCGTGAAGGTGGCAAACGAGGCGATTCAGGCCCTCGGTGGGGCCGGCTATACCCGGGACTATCCGGTCGAAAGGTTTCTCCGTGCCGCCAAGCTCTACGACATTGGCGCGGGCACCAATGAAATCCGCCGTTATCTGATCGGGCGAGAGCTGATCGGGGCCTGAGCTCCCGTGAGATTCAGGCCTGTGGGACACGACAGGACGGGATGCTTTCACGGGCCCGGACATGGCGGGGGGGGCAAAAGACATGTGAAAGGCCGCCCCGTTGCCGGAGCGGCCTTTCCATTGTCGGAC
>CAIYSH010000441.1 GCA_903928755.1 uncultured Alphaproteobacteria bacterium
AGTCGGCCGCGCGGACCTCGTCGGGCTTTTCCACGAAGGCCTGGATGGCATGAATCCCGGGGCCCGGAGCGGCCTGGATATAGCCATAGGCAGTGGACGGCCCGGTCGGCCGGACGCCCAGGGTGACGATGCGGCCGATCCTTGAGGCCGCAACAGCCTCGGTCACCGCCGCCCGGAAGGCAGCCGCATCGGGCACATAATGGTCGGCCGACACCACCACCATGATCCCGGCCGGATCCTCCTTGAGCACAGCCAAGGCGGCGGCCGCCATGGCCGCGGCGGAATCCCGGGCAGCGGGTTCCAGGATCACATGGCCAGTAATGCCCAGGGCAAGCATCTGGCTTTCAATCAGTCCGGCGTGGGACAATCCGCCGACAATGATACAGGAGCCCAAGGGGGCCACCCGGGCCACCGTGTCCTGAAAGCTCGAGACATCGCCCACCAGCCGTGCAAACGGCTTGGGCTGGTCCGGACGCGAGGTCGGCCAGAGCCGGACCCCGGCGCCACCGCACATGATGACCGGATAGACTGTCACGTTTGCCGTCCGCTTCCTGTCATTGAACGCTTAGACCGCCACAACTTCCTTGGCGCCGGGCACACCGGCCTCTGTCAGGGCAGAAATAAGCTCCACCACCGTGGATTCGAGTTCCCCGGCGTCCCGCCCCCGCAGGACGAGGTTCGAGCCATAAAGGCCCTCCGTAAAAAAGGGATAGCTGCCCAGGCTCATGGTCGGGTGGGCCTTGGCGACTGCTTCCAGCGGCGCGGCTATGGCACCCTCGCCGGTGCCTTCGACCCGCACCGTCCGCGACAGGACCACCGCGCCAGTCCGCAGGCGGGGCCCGACATCTTCCAGCATACCGCGCATGATCACCGGCACTCCGGCCAGGACAAAGACATTGCCGATGGTAAAGCCGGGCGGGCCCTGGACCGGGTTTTTCACCAGATCGCCCCCCACCGGAACCCGAGCCATGCGACGGCGCGCGACGTTCAGCTCCGGGCCCCAGCGGGCGGTCATCATGGCCAGGATGTCGGGATGCTCTTCCAGCTCGACGCCAAAGGCCGCGGCCACGGCGTCGGCGGTGATGTCGTCATGAGTCGGGCCAATGCCCCCCGTAGTGATCACATAGTCATAGCGCTCGCGCAGGGCGTTCAGGGCCGCGATGATCTCTTCCATGATGTCGGGCACGGTTCGCGCCTCGCAGAGGTCGACCCCGTGAACGCCAAGATATTTGGCGATGTCGCGCAAATTGGTGTCCTGGGTGCGTCCCGACAGGATCTCATCGCCAATGATCAGGACCGCCGCTGTCACCACTGTTGGCCCGCTCATCATCCCGCTCCGTCATCACCAAAGCCTTTGATCTAGCCTGCGGCTTGAGTCTTGCCTATCCCGCGCGACCTCATACGGCCCCAGTGCTGGGCTAACGACCTTGAAGGTAAGGTGATTTTGCATTACCATTGCTGCGTAGTTTGGAGTCTGTCCATGACGCAACTGACCGTAACCGCTCGCGGCCAAGTGACCTTCCGTAAGGACGTTCTAAGGCACCTCGGCGTTCAGCCCGGCGAGAAGATCGAGGTGGACAAGCTTCCCGACGGGCGTCTCGCCCTGCGCGCGGCCCGCCCCACGGCCGGTCTCGACAGCTTTGTCGGCCTGTTGGCTGGAAAGACCGCCAGGGTCGTCTCCCTCGAAGACATTGAAAAGGCCGCCTCGGACGGATGGGCCGATAGGTCGTGAAGATCACTGCCGACACCAATGTCCTGGTGCGTGCCACCGTTCAGGACGACAAGGAACAGGCCCTCCTCGCCGTAGCGGAAATGGACAGGGCCGAGGTGATCGCCGTCCCCCTGTCCGCCCTTTGCGAATTTGTCTGGGTCCTGACCCGCGCTTACGATTTTTCGAGGCGGGAGGTGGCGGGCGCCGTCGAAGCCCTGATGGCGGTCGGCAAGGTCGCCCTGGACCGCCCCGCCGCCGAGGCCGGACTGGCAGTCTTCAAGGCCGGAGGCGACTTTGCAGACGGGGTCATCGCTTTCGAGGGCCGCCGTCTGGGCGGCGAGACCTTCGTCTCCTTTGACCGGCCGGCCGTGACGGCCCTTAATGATCAGGGCCTTTCCGCCCGGCTGCCGGACTAAGATCTGATGGACTTCACCACCCCCCTGATCCGAGGCCGTCTGATCAAGCGCTATAAGCGCTTTCTGGCCGACGTTGTGCTGGATGACGGGACCGAGCTCACCGCCCACTGTCCCAATCCCGGGGCCATGCTGGGCTTGAACATGCCAGGTCTGACCGTCTGGTTGTCCAAGTCCCCAGAGCCCAAGCGCAAGCTGGCCTGGACCCTGGAACTGGTGGATGTGGACGGCGGCCTGGTGGGGATCAACACCATGCACCCCAACCGCCTGGTGGCCGAGGCCCTGGCCCACGACGCCATCCCCGAACTCTCCGGCTACACCTCCCACCGGCGGGAGGTGAAATACGGAACCAACAGCCGGGTGGACTTCCTGCTGGAGGCGGGGAGCCGCCCACCCTGCTGGCTGGAAATCAAGAACTGCCACCTCATGCGCACCCCGGGCCTGGCCGAATTCCCAGACTGCGTTGCGGCGCGCGCGTCAAAGCACCTGAAGGAACTGGAGGCCATGGTCGCCGCTGGCGACCGGGCTGTGGCGCTGTTCGTGGTGCAGAGGATGGATTGTACGGCGTTTGCGGCGTGTGCGGAGCTGGAGA
>CAIYSH010000442.1 GCA_903928755.1 uncultured Alphaproteobacteria bacterium
CAATTCGTCACCATCACCCTGGCCGGCAGCGCGCTGGGCAGCTTGACCCAGGCGGGGTTGAGCCCCCTGGTCATGGCCAGCGGACTGCTGGGGGCCTGGGCGCTTTCCATCTGCACCACCCCGGTGGGCGCGACGGTCATGTCGGTGGCCCGCGTGTCAGAGGTGCCGGTCAAGGTTGTCGCGCGCAATTGGAACCGACGCTTCGTTCTGGTCGGAGCGGGGCTTCTGGGAGTATGGATGGTGGTCCTGTCCTTCATCGTATGAGGCTGCCCTTGTCCCGCCTGCCGGTCAGCAAACCCGTATTCATCGCCGCTTGCGTCGCGGTGGGGGGGCTGGTGCTCGCCCTGGCGGCACCAGCCGTGATGAACGGCGATGCCTGGCGCGGGCGCATCGAAGCCGAGGCTTCCGCCTTGCTCGGCCGCAAGGTCACCGTGGCCGGCCCCATCACCCTTCGCATTCTGCCATCGCCCGCCGTGACCATGGCGAATGTGACGGTGGAGAACACCGCCGCCCTGGACCGGCTGCGACTCAGCCTCTCCTTGGGGGCGTTGCTGGCCGGTCGGCCCGAGCTTTCCGACATGGACATCGAGGGTGGCCGCGTGGGCCCCCTGGACGGCCTGACCCTGCACGCCTCGGCCATGGGGGAAATCTTCACACTCAGCGGCAGCGGCCGGTTGTGGGGGAAGCCCACCACCCTGGAGGCCAGTGGACGACGCCCCAGCGGCGGCGGCATGGCACCGCTGAAAGCCGCCCTGGCCCTGCCCACCCTGGAAGGCAATGCCGGCTTCGAGGGCAATTTCGGTAAGGGCGGCCTGAGCGGCAAGCTCGATGTATCGCTGGCCTCCCTGTCCCGCGTCACCGGGTCGGCCCAACTGCCAGACGCCCCCCTGTCGGCCCAGGCGGAGTTGCGCCTGTCGCCCGACGAGGTGGCGATCTCCGATCTGGGCGTGATCTTGGGCGAGTCCACCATCACCGGCAGCGTGGTGGCCAGCCTGAGCGGCGCCCCCGCCTTGATGGATGTGACGCTCAGGGCCGACAGCTTCGACCTGGATGCGCGGCGTCCCCCGGCCCCCATAGCGGCGGCGGCACCGAGCAACACCAAGGCCCCCACAGCCACACCATCACAGCCTCGGCCGCAGCCACAATCAGCCCCGGCCGCCTCCCAGCCTTTCGAACTGCCGCACAATCTGGCCGCCAATGTGGATGTTGGCATCGGGCGCCTGAAATGGCGGGGCGAGACGGTCTCCAGCATCCAGCTCAACGCCTTGTTGGAGGGCGGGCGCCTGACCCTGTCCCAGGCTTCGGCCAAGCTGCCCGGCACCGGTTCGGTCAAGCTGACCGGCGCCATGACGACGCCCGAGGGCCGCCCGCGCTTCGAAGGCGACTTCAAGGCGGAAAGCCGCAATCTCCCCGAACTACGGAAGTGGTTGAGTCTTGGGTCCGGGGCCAGCCCCGCCAAGGGCAAGCTTGAAGGCAAGGTCCGGCTGGCCGACAACCGACTGTCCCTCAACGCCCTGACTCTGGACCTGGACGAGCGGCGCATCACCGGCATGATCAGCGCCGGCCTGGCGATCCCCATTCCCCTTAAGGCGGAGTTGGGGCTTCCCGGACTGGCCTTCGGCTTCGACGGCTTTCTGAGCGAGGGGAAACTGGAGGCAAGCGCCTCCCTGCGCGCTGCCGGCTTTGCCCAGGCCATGCGCGCATTGGCCCCCGGCTACCACCCACGCGGTAACGGCGAACTGGCCATCACCAGCCGCATGGAAGCCAGCACCGGCACCGTCATCCTCAACGACCTGCAAGCCAAGGCTGGCGATTCCCTGGTGACCGGCAAAGGGAGTCTATCCCTGGAAGAGCAGCCCAAGCTGATTGCCAGCCTGTCGGGCAATGCCATGGCCCTGGACCCGTTCCTTCCCGCCAAGGACAAGGCGGAGGAGCCCAAACCACGGCGCCGCACCGGCTATGCCGCACCACCGCCCCCGCCCATCCTTCCGGCGGCGCTCTCATCGGGCACCACATGGTCGCGTACGCCCTTGGAG
>CAIYSH010000443.1 GCA_903928755.1 uncultured Alphaproteobacteria bacterium
AGAGTGGGCGTGCCAATCGCCGGCGACGACGACCGCTGACCAGTGGGCAAAGGGTGAATCCGCAAGGGCCGGGCCGCTGCACATGACCAGAATGGAGGCCAGGGCCGCAGTGATGCACTGCCGGATTCTGTCGGCTGCGAACATTATTTCTTGTAGCTCTGAAATGGTGTCGGAACGGCCGTTCCGGTCGCCTTTGCCAACAGACGCCCCTCCGGATCGTAGAGTTCGCCCTCGGTAAAGGCGATGGTCCGACCCCACTTCACCACGCGTCCAATCCCCATGATCGGTCCCGGCTGGGCAGGGCGATAGAAACTGGTTTTCATTTCTGCGGTCGGGGCCACATGGGTCATGCCGGAAGCCACCATGCAGGCGACGGACATAGCCTCGTCAAGCATGGCGCACAGATAACCGCCCTGGATCTGCTTCATCGGATTGAGCAGGAGCTCTGCCCTGGCGTCGAAAGCGACCTCAACCCTTTTTTCCGCCTGATTTACGGCGACGATGGCAAATCCCAGTGTCTGAGACCCTGTTGGCTGGTTCCGGGTCCGCTGGAAGCGAGCCAGGATGGCCTCGTCTGTCAGGGTTTCCGGAGTCGTGGAGGCAACATCGGTCATGGGCGCTGAAACCTATTTTTTCCGGAAATGATCAAGGGAAACGACATTGGGCGCATCGGGATCAACCGGCGGCTCTGCTGGCAGGGCGGGGGGCTCGGCCTCAGCCATGGAGCTGGACTCAAACTGGAGCAGGAACTGGACACTGGGGTCGTAGAAACGGGTCAGCGCGGCATAGGGCACAGACAGGGTCTTGGGTTGGCCGCCGAATTTCAGGGTCACCGAAAAAAAGGTTTCCCCGGGGGCCAGGTCCCAGAACTGGTGCTGCAGGACAATGGTCATTTCGTCCGGATACTTCGACAGCAGGTCTACAGGTCCTGTTACACCCGGTGCCTGCGTCTTGAAGGTGATGTAGAGGTGATGCGCCCCGGGCAGCCCACCTGGCATGTTTGCCCGACGCAGAGCAGACTTGACCACGCCCCGCAGTGCCTCCTGCGCCATGGCGTCATAGTTCATCAAGTCTTCGACAGGCGGGTCTTGGGCCATAGGGTCTCCAGCAGGCGGTACAGAAAGAACCTAGCGCGTCATACGCTCTGCGCAAGGATCGCCGTGCGATTCTTGCAATTGCCAGACAGGCCTGTCTGCAAACCCGTACCAAGGGACCCTACGCAATTCCGCGCAGGTTCCGACACGCCAACAAGGTGCGTGGGACCAAAGGTGTCTCTACCTGGTAAGGATCGGAAAGTCAGGTTTCGGCGGATCGAACCAGCTCATCAGCCGGGCGAGGGCCGCGGTATCGCCGGCAAACTTGACCTCACCGCTGGCAATCTTCGCTCCGAGCGGCTGACCACCAACCAGTGCCCCCAGGAGGACCTGCCGGTCGAGGGTCAGGGTCGCGTCTGCGGCCACCCCTTCGGCTGCTGGCTCGGCCGTAAGCACGCCATGTTTCACCTGCAGCAGAAACCGCTCCTTGCGGTCCGGGAAAACGAAGGCGACGCGCAAGAGCCTGTCTCCAGCCCGGGTCGGATTCAACCTGACGGCCAGCAGGTCGAAGATCATTGATGAGGGCAGGGCCCCCACCACGTCACTGGAGCCTGCTCCAAGGCTTCCTGCGGTGACACCATTCCGCAGTTCACCGGCGGCGGTCAGATACATGTTGCGCCAGATGGCGCTTTCCGCCTGGTATCCCAGCTGTTCATAAGCCCTGGCCAGGAGCAACCGCCCTGCTGAAGCCTTGTCGTCCGACAGGGTCAGATTGTTCAGAAGGGTCGCGGTCCAGCCATAGTCGCCCTTGTCGAAGGCTGTCTGGGCAAGGCCCATCACCTTGTCCGCACCGCCCATGGCCTCCACATAGCGTCGGCCTTCCTCTGCGGGGGGCAGGACGGCGAGGTGGACGGGATTGGCGTCATACCAGCCCATATAGCGCTGATAGACCGCCCGGCTGTTGAAGCTCATGGTTCCGTAATAGCCGCGGTTGAACCAGTCCCTGGCGAGGACGGGTGGCAGGGCGATCTGGTCGGCAATTTCCGATCCGACCATCCCTGCATTCATCATGCGCACGGATTGATCGTGCAGGTATTTGTAGGCGTCACGGTGATCCGAAAGGAATGCCTTCACCACATCCTTGCCAAAGCGGGGCCAGCCATGGCTGGTAAACATGATGTCTGTCCGGTCGGCATAGAGGTCGATGGACTGGGTCAGGTCTTCTGCCCAGGCCTTGGCATCCCGCACCAGGGCACCGCGGGGGGTAAGGACATTGTGCATGGACACATTGGCATTTTCCGCCATGCAGAGGATCCGCCAGTCCGGGAAGTACAGATTCATTTCGGCAGGCGCTTCGGTGCCGGGAGTCATCTGAAAGGTCATGGTCACCCCGTCGACATGCAGGGTCTGGCCCGTGTGGTCGATGGAGACGGTCGGTGCGATCAGTGTGGTTGTGCCCTTGGAAATGCCCTGTCCGATGCCCGAGCTGACCTGGCCGGTCGGTCCGGGGGTCAGCCTGTAGCCGAACTGGAACTGGGCCCTCCGGTTCATGGCCGGGCCAGCGATGACGTTTTCGCTGACCGCCTCCTTCAGGAAGCCTTCCGGGGCGATGATCCTGACCTTGCCTGCATCCACATCGGCCTGGCTTACGATCCCTCGCACACCACCGAAGTGGTCGCTGTGGCTGTGGGTATAGATTACCGCGAGGATGGGTCTTGATCCGAGCTTTTCCGTAACCAGGGCGAAGGCAGCCCTGGCGGTTTCGGCGGTGGTCAGAGGATCGATGACGATCCAGCCCTTCGCACCCTTGATGAAGGTGATGTTGGAGACATCAAATCCGCGGACCTGCCAGATATTGGCGGAGACCTGGAAAAGGCCATTCCGGGCCAGTAGGCCGGCATGGCGCCACAGACTTGGATTGACGGTGTCCGGTGCAGGCCCCTGCAGGAAGTCGTAGGCCTTGAGATCCCAGGCAATGCCACCGTCAGCACGCCGGATTACAGGGTCCTTCAGAGTGCCGACATAGCCATGATCGGCAAAGTCGTAATCCTGACGGTCTTCAAAGGGCAGGGTGGCTTTCAGGGCCGCCTGGGCCTGCACGGTTGCGGGTGTGGCAGGTTCGGCGGCATGACCGGAGGTCGCCATCACCAAGGCCATCGCAACCCAGCTCACCACTCTGCGGAACATCTGTATTTTCCCCGATTTCAGC
>CAIYSH010000444.1 GCA_903928755.1 uncultured Alphaproteobacteria bacterium
CCATATTCGGCGGCGGTCTGTGCGAGGGTCTTGGCAGGTGCGCTCATGGAACGGGTTCTAATGGGACTCGGACCTCAGGGCGATAGCTGCAAATTGAAATGCCCATGCATTTCCGTACTGCCGAAATCAGGAATTTCGTATTGCCGCCCAGTGTTCCGGGCGTAGATTCATCGGCTTAGAACCAGGGAACCACATGTCTGAAATCATCGCCAAACGGGTCTGCGCCGAAATCGAGGGCGATTTTGTGCTCTTTCTGATTGGCATGCGGGTCAACCGGCCCTGGAAATTCTGGAAGTGGGCACCCGTCGCCACTGCCATGCCGCGCATGCTGATTGAATTGGCCAAGCAGCCGGAACTGGGTCTGCTTCACGCCAGGACGACCTTCGGGTTTCCCAATGTGGTTGTTACCCAGTACTGGCGGAGCTTCGAGCACCTTGAGGCCTATGCAAAGTCCCGGGACGCCGCACATTTACCCGCCTGGCAGGCCTTCAACAAATCCATCGGGTCCAATGGCGATGTCGGTATCTGGCATGAGACCTACCTGATTGAAAATGGCAGGTACGAGAACGTTTACAATAACATGCCCGCCTTCGGTCTTGGACGGGCAGGAGCGCTAAGGGATGCTTCCGGAGCACGCAAGGAGGCCCGGGGCCGGGTCGGGGCTGAGAAGCGCTAGGGCAGTTCCTGGCTGAGCATGTCCAGTTCCGTCTGCATCAGGCCCAGAAGCTGTCGTGCAATAGTGTGGTTGGCCTTGGCTTCAGGATCTTCGGGGGCCGTGTCCAGAAGGCCGCCAGCGTGAAGCGCTCTGAAGAGTGTCGTCATGTTATCGACCCGGGTACGGGCGCGACGCAGTCCGAAACTGACCTGGCTTGCCAAATGCACGACTTCACTCACACCAGCCTCCTCCTGTTTCACGGGCCTCTGGCTACCCAGTTTCACCGGGCACCGAATCTGTTTTACCTGCGACAATTTGTAGCATAACCGCACTTACCTTTGCCTGAAACCCCAATTTGGGGACAGGCGGTATAAACTCTGCGCGGCCATACCTGACGCTGTTTCCCTGGGATTCCGCTGCAGGATCCGTTGTTCGGCATGCCAGGGCATTGCCGGTGAGGTTACGGTTGATCTGAACGGGTCTGCACGGGTCGGTTGGGGGGACAGACCTGCTGAATGACATTCCGGGTCCACGGAGCTTTGCAGACATAAAGGACCGCCTGTTTTCAGGGCTTGGGTGCGCCTGAGAGAACAGGAAGCACCTCGACGATTGCCCGTTCCCGCAATGCCGTCTAGCGTCCCCCCAAGCTGGCCGACCAGATCGGCTATTAACCGGAGAGACAGATGGCGAATGCAGGCGGGGTCGGGGGTATTTTCCGACGTAAAAGCATCGGGCAAATTCAGGCAGAGCACGAGCACGGCGAACTCAACAGGTCGCTCGGGGCCCTGAACCTGATCCTGCTCGGGATCGGCTGCATCATCGGCACAGGTATTTTCGTCCTGACCGGTCGTGCTGCGGCCCAGTTTGCCGGCCCGGGCATCATGATCTCCTTCATCATTACCGGCACGCTCTGCGCCTTCGTGGCCCTCTGCTATGCGGAACTGGCTTCCGCCATTCCGGTTTCGGGATCGGCCTACTCCTATTCCTATGCCTCCATGGGCGAGATTGTTGCCTGGGTCATGGGGATGTTGCTGGTTCTGGAATACGGCCTCGCAGCGTCGACCGTGGCGGTTGGCTGGTCGGGCTATCTGGCCAGTCTGCTGAAGGACATGCACATCGTCATTCCACCTGAATTTACTGCAGCGCCGGGGGTTCTGGTCAAGAACGACGCGGGCCAGGTGATTGCCCATGGCATCATGAACCTTCCAGCCATTGTCGCCATTGCACTGGTTACGGGCCTGCTGGTCATGGGGGTTTCAGAGTCTGCGACGGTGAATAATATCGTGGTCGCCATCAAGCTGACCGTGGTCATTGCCTTCATCATCATCGGATCTCGCTATGTGAATCCCGCCAACTGGCATCCGCTCATTCCGGCCCAGATCCCGCCGCCGCCGGCCGGAACGCCGATGGACATGTTGCATCAGATCGGCCGCGCGCTCTGGGCCGTGCTGACAGACGACACATCCGCCAAATATGGTGTCGGTGGCGTCATCCATGCTGCAGCCGTCATCTTCTTCGCTTATCTGGGTTTTGAAGCTGTCTCCACTGCCGGAGCCGAAAGCCGTAATCCCGCCAAGGACATGCCGATCGGGATTCTTGGCGCACTGGCCATCTGCACTGTCCTCTATATTGCGACCTCGGCCGTGCTGGTGGGGATTGTGCCCTATGCCTCCCTGGACAATCCCGCGCCGATTGCCACAGCCGTGAACCATATCGGCCTGCCCTGGTTTGCCGTACTGGTGAAGATCGGGGCGATTGCCGGTCTGTCTTCGGTCATGCTGGTCCTGCTCTATGGCCAGACCCGCATTTTCTACACCATGAGCCGCGACGGCCTGCTGCCCAAGGCCCTGTCAGTGGTCCATCCCAAGTTCAAGACTCCCTGGATCAATACCATCATGGTGGGTGTCGCGGCATGTTGTGCTGCGGGATTCATGTCCCTGGACGCGCTTTCCAACCTGTCCAATGTTGGCTCACTGGCTGCGTTTGCCATTGTCTGTGTGACCGTAATCTATTTGCGGTCGTCGGCACCTGACCTGGTCCGGCCCTTCCGGACGCCGCTGTTCCCGGTTGTGCCAATTCTGGGCGCGGTCATGTGCCTCATCCTGCTGAAAACCCTCATGGCAGATGATATCACCCGGAATTTCTTCCTGATCTATCTGGCCATTGGCATTGTGATTTACTTCGCCTTCGGGCGGAACAGCTCCAACCTGGGTCGCGGACTTACCGTGGAGGGGCATGAAGCCTCGCCCATGGAACTGCCCCACAAGGAAGACTGAGGTCAGTCTCGTCCGGCGCCCGCCAGGTGTTCGCCGGACGAGGGTCTTCCCATGGCGGAAGCTTTCAATGATCTGACCCTGCCTGCAGGCCGTGCTGAGCGGTATGCTGCTGTGGCCGAGGAAATTGCTTCTGTCCTCGACGGAGAGCGCAATCCCGTGGCGCGGATGGCAACAGTGGCGTCCATGCTGGCGGCCAGTTTTCCGCATTATTTCTGGACGGGATTCTATGTCGTCGACCCGGAGGCGTCAGACCAACTGGTCGTCGGGCCTTATCAGGGCACCCTTGGCTGTCTGCGGATCGCATTCGGTCGGGGCGTCTGCGGCGCGGCGGCCGCCACAGGCAGGACCCAGATTGTCCCCGACGTTCATGCCTTTCCCGGCCATATTGCCTGTGACAGCCGTTCGGCCAGCGAAATCGTGGTGCCCGTCTTTGATCCGGCTGGAAAACTGATGGCGGTTCTTGATGTCGACTCCATCGAACCCGCTGCCTTTGACCAGATTGATGGCCATTGGCTGGAGGCGATAATGACTGCGGTGTTTGCCCGATCCACACTTCCATAACCGGCGGCCCTTAGCCTTGCCTTGATGAAATCAGACCGGCCCCAGATAAGTATCATCATCCCGACCCAGCGCCGGTTTGTGGGTCTGGAGACGGCCATCAGGTCGGTTTTCCGCCAGATCAAAACCGATTTTTCCGTGCTTGAAATGGTCGTGGTCGACAATGACCTGTTTCCCTCGGCCCGGGATGTTGTCGAGCGGCTTGGGGGAGCGGCACCCCTTCTGATCACCTATGTCCATGAACCCACTCCCGGGGTGGCCAGTGCCCGCAATGCGGCGATGGCAGTGGCCCGCGGTGCGTGGATTGCTTTTCTGGACGACGACGAAGAGGCTGGCCCTGACTGGCTGGCACCTCTCATGGCGGTTCAGGCCATGTTCGAAGCCGATGTCGTGTTCGGACCGGTCCGGGGCCGGGTCTCCGATCATGTGAGCGCCCACAAGGCATACCTCGAATGGTTTTTTTCCCGGATCGGCCCAGGGGAGGCTGAGGTTCTGGATCGCCATTACGGGTGTGGCAACAGTCTGATCCGCCGATCAGCCCTGCCTCATCAAACGGCACCGTTTTCGATGGCACGCAACCAGATGGGGGGCGAAGACGATGTGCTGTTTGCAGAAATGCAGGCGCAGGGAGTCCGTTTTGCCTGGGCGCCTGAAGCCTGGGTCTGGGAGGATCCGCCAGCAGAGCGCTTGACCCTCAGCTATACCCTCTCCCGCAGTTTCAGCTTCGGGCAAGGCCACGGCGCGGCGGCCTGGGCCGCTTCTGACTGGCCCGCTTTGGCGCGATGGATGATCATCGGTCTGGGGCAAGGGTGTGTAAACACAGCTCTTGCCGCGGCCCTGGCCCTGGCCGGTTCTCCACAGGCCATTTTCAAGCTGGACCTCGCCGTCCGCGGTTTTGGCAAAACCTTCTGGTGGTGGCCCTTCCGCAAGGGCTTTTATGGTCAGAGCGTCTGAGTCCCGGGCGCAGGGTATGCCTCTGATGAAAAACCCTTCCCAAGCCCGGTCCGGGCGGTTGGCTTCCGCTGCGTCGTGGGATTATGTAACGACCAAAGCCGCCGGACGTCCGGCGCCAAACCAAGGGAGCAGACCATGGGTGAAGCTTACATCGTGGCCGCGGGCCGCACCGCCGGCGGCAAGAAGGGCGGCAAGCTGAAGGATTGGCACCCCGCCGACCTCGCAGCCGTCGTCCTGAATGAACTGGTCGACCGCACCGGTGCTGATCCGGCCCTGATCGAAGACGTCATCATGGGCTGCGTCGGCCAGGTGGGCGAACAGGGCATCAATATCGGCCGCAATGCCGTCCTGGCGTCCAAGCTGCCGGAAAGCGTGCCCGGCACCAGCGTCGACCGTCAGTGCGGATCCTCGCAGCAGGCCCTGCAGTTCGCAGCACAGGCCGTGATGAGCGGCACCATGGACATCGTCATCGCCGCTGGCGTTGAGAGCATGTCCCGCGTGCCCATGGGCCTCTCGGCGGCCCTGCCGGCCCAGAACGGTTTCGGCACCTATATGAGCCCCCGCATCCAGGCGGCCTATCCGAACATCCAGTTCTCGCAGTTCATCGGGGCGGAAATGGTCGCCGAAAAGTATGGCCTGACCAAGGATGAGATCGACGAGTACAGCTATCAGAGCCACCAGCGCGCCATTGCTGCCACCCAGGCAGGCGCCTTCAAGAACGAGATCATTGGTCTGGAAGTTACCGACGCCGATGGCAATGTTTCGATCCATGCGATTGATGAAGGCATCCGCTTCGACGCCAGCCTCGAAGGCATCAAGGGCGTCAAGCTGCTGCGTGAAAACGGCCGCCTGACCGCAGCATCATCCAGCCAGATCTGCGATGGGGCCTCGGGCGTCATGGTCGTGTCGGAAAAGGGCCTCAAGGACCTGGGCGTTGAGCCCCTGGCGCGCATCCATCACCTGTCCCTGCTGGGCCATGATCCGGTCATCATGCTGGAAGCCCCGATCCCGGCCACTGAGCGCGCCCTGAAGAAGGCGGGCATGAAGATCGACGACATCGACCTGTTCGAAGTCAACGAAGCCTTCGGTTCGGTCCCGGTGGCCTTCATGAAGCATCTCGGCGTCGATGCAGCCCGTATCAATGTCAATGGCGGCGCGATCGCTCTGGGCCACCCCCTCGGCGCGTCGGGCACCAAGCTGATGGCAACCCTGATCAACGGCCTGCAGTCGCGCGGTGGCAAATATGGTCTCCAGACCATGTGCGAAGGCGGTGGCATGGCCAACGTCACCATCGTCGAACGCCTCTAGAACAGAGATGGCCGGACGCGTCATTGCCATTACCGGCGCGTTCGGCGTCCTCGGTTCCGCCGTCGCGCGACGGGCGGCGGAACAGGGGGACCATTTGGTCCTGATCGACAGTGCATCGGTTCCCCCGGACGGCCTGGTCGAAGCCTGTGGATCGCCTCTGGTACTGGGTGGGGTGGACCTGACGGACAGGGGCTCTGCGAGCCAGGCCATCACCTCTGCTTATAACGCCTGCAGGGGCCTTGATGGTCTGATCAATGTCGCTGGCGGCTTTGCCTGGCAGACCCTTGAGGGCGGGGATCCGCTTGCCTGGGACAGGCTTTACGCCATGAACCTGTCCACTGCGGTCAATGCCAGCCGATCTGCCCTACCGTATCTCAAGCTCAGCAAGGCGGGCCGGATCGTCAATGTGGGTGCCAATGGTGCCATCCGGGCCGCAGCGGGAATGGGAGCCTATGCCGCAGCCAAGGCAGGCGTGCACCGCCTGACGGAAAGTCTCGCGGAGGAACTGAAGCGTGATGGCGTCACCGTCAATGCGGTGTTGCCCTCCATCCTCGACACCCCGGCCAATCGGCTGGACATGCCTGACGCTGATTTCAGCGCCTGGGTTTCCCCAAGGGATCTCGCTGCCGTCATCCTGTTTCTTGTGTCCCCTGAGGCACAGGCGGTGACCGGCGCACTCATTCCTGTGACCGGCCGGGTCTAGCCAGCCATCGAGGTGCCTTCAGCGCTTGCGCAATGTGGCATCCGGTGCGAGGGGGAAGCCTCGGCGGTGTCCGGATGATTATTACGTTCCGGAACCTGTTATTTTGACATCAGCGGTTTGCAACGACAGGGCCTCAATTGGCATTCGGGGCGGGGGCCTCAGGACATGCGTTTTACAGGAATGGCGGCGATTGCCGCATCTTTGCTGATTTCAGGGGCGGCCCATGCGGCGGACGGTGCCCAAAGCGGTGTGATTTCCTATTCCTCGGCCTTCTTTGCCGAGATTGGACCCAACACAGCCCTTGATATGGTGCAGAGGCTTCCAGGCTTCACTTTTGACCGGGGGGTTGCCGTCCGCGGGCTTGAAGGCGGCGGCGGAAATGTCCTCATTGATGGCGAGCCGGTCGTTTCCAAGAATGACACGCTTGATGATCTCCTGCGAAGGATGCCTGCCGCTTCTGTCCTGCGTGTTGATGTGATCAGGGGAGGAGCGCCCGGCATCGACATGCGTGGTCGCACCGTCGTGGCCAATGTCGTCCGCAAGTCGCAATCGGGGTTTCATGGTGCGCTGAGCGCGACCAGCTGGAACATTTATGACGGCCGCACCATGAACGGCCTTCGGGCAGAAGGTCAGTGGCGCTGGGACGGCAAGCTGCTTGAACTTTCCACGGTTCTGGGGTCCGGGCCCGATGATCTCCTGGGTGACGGACGGCGCACACGAGTGACACCTGGTGGCCTTGTCCTGATCCGCAGCCAGGTGGATGCGGATGCGGGGGGCAAGAGGAAGTATATCGTCGGGGCCTTTGAGACCCCCCTGTACGGTGGACGGCTCAAGCTGAACGCAGCCTACATGCCCAATCCCTACAGTGCGGAAATCATGGACCGGCTGTCGATCCCGGGAGGCCGGGAATATGAATACGACACACAGGACAAGTTGCAGGGCGAATTCGGCGCCCGGTATTCCCGTGGGTTCGGGGCAAAGAGTGGCCTGGAGGCCGTGTTTTTCCAGCAGTGGAACAACAACGATACCAAGGCCCATTTTGAATCGGCTTCGGTCAACCGGGATTTCGAGTCCGACAAGAAGCTGACGGAAACCGTTGGACGGGTTCTGGTCCGCAGGACGCAGTCAGATCGACTGGCGCTTGAAAGCTATGTGGAAGGTGCGTTCAACGGATTGGACAGCACCACGAGGTTCATCCAGAACGGCGCGAAGGTCGCCCTGCCGGCAGCCAATGTGCGGGTTGAGGAAAAGCGCGGCGAGGCTTCAGTGCAGGCCACCCTGGCCCTGTCTCCGACCCTGAAGGTTGAAGGCCAGATCCGGGAGGAAACCTCGACCATATCCTCGACCGGTGATCTGATCCTGGAAAAGTCCCTCAGCTTCCTCAAGCCGAGGATCGGGGTGACCTGGTCACCCGATACCGCTGACCAGGTGCGGGTCCGGATCGAGCGTGAAGTCAGTCAGCTGAATTTCGACGACTATATCGCATCGTCATCGGCGGCCAGCACGGGGGCGGTTCTTGCGGGGAATCCGGACCTTTCGCCGCAGCAGTCCTGGGTCGCCGAGGCGGCATTCGAACACAGGTTCTGGAAAAGTGGCGCGGCCATCCTGACCCTGCGCCATTCCGAACTCACCGATGTGATCGACCGGGCTCCGGTCTATGTGAAGGGCGTGGCCATTGCCGATGCGCCCGGCAATATCGGCAATGGGACCAGTGACGAGGTTGTGGCCAGTCTGGCTGTTCCCCTGCAGAGGTTCGGATTGAAGGCCGCGCAGTTGAAAGGGCAGGTGACCCGCAGGTTTACGTCGGTCATCGACCCCGCCACCGGACGTCGCCGTGAGATTTCGAACCTCCACCCGGTCGATTGGGAACTGCATTTCAACCAGGATGTTCCGAAGCTGAAGACCAACTGGGGCATCGAAATCTTTGCCGGAGGCTTCCGCGAGCGCGCCTACAGGCTGTCAGAAATAGAGACGAAAAAGGTCGGAACCTCGATCTGGGTCTACGCCGAAACCAGGCTCCGACCCGATCTGCTGCTGCGCATGGAGGTCCAGAACCTGGGCGAACGCAATGCCAAGCGGATCCGCGAGGTCTATGCGGGACCCCGCGGCACGGCGTCCCTGTCCTATACGGACGACAGGGACCTTGAGTTCGGTCGCAGCTTCCTGATCCGGATCAAGAAGACGCTTTGACCTGAGGCGGTTTGGCGCTCACCCGCCAGATGATGGCCCCGACATCGTCGGCCACCAGCAGGCCGCCGGTCTTGTCGACCGCCACGCCGACCGGTCGGCCTCGGGCTTCGCCCTTGTCGGTCAGGAAGCCGCTGAGGAAGATCTCCGGGCGATTGACCGGCTTGCCGTTTTCAAAGGGTATGAAGACAACACGGTAGCCGTTGAGCGGTCTGCGGTTCCAGGATCCGTGCTGGCCGACGAAAACCCCGCCCCGATAGTGTTCCGGGAAGCTGTCAGCCTTGTAAAAGGCCAGTCCCAGTGACGCTGTGTGCGGGCCCAGGGCGAAATCCGGGGCTATGGCCTTTGCAACCATGTCAGGCCTTTGAGGCTGGATACGCACATCCACATGCTGGCCGTAATAGCTGTAGGGCCAGCCGTAAAAGGCACCTTCCTTGACGCTGGTCATGTAGTCCGGGACCAGATCGGGGCCAATTTCGTCGCGTTCATTGGCAGCGGTCCACAGGGCACCGGTGACTGGTTCGAAATCCAGGCCATTGGGATTGCGGATCCCCGTGGCAAAGGGGCGGCTGGGCCCCTTGGGCAGGGTGAATTCGGTGATCTCCGCGCGCCCGGCCTCAGCCGCCATGCCGTTCTCGCCCACATTGGAATTGGAGCCTACGGTCGCGTAGAGCCTGGTCCCGTCCGGGCTGGCGATGATGTTTTTGGTCCAGTGGTGATTGATCGGGTCGCCGGGCAGGTCGAACACCTTCACGCCGGGGCCGTCTACATGGGTGTCACCGTCCCTGTAGGGATAGCTGACAATGGCATTGTCGGCGGCCACATAAAGGGTCTGGCCGACCAGGGCCATACCGAAGGGGCGTTTGATACCTTCGGCAAACACCGTCTTGAGTTCCGCAATGCCATCGCCATTGGCGTCGCGCAGGAGGATGATCTTGTTGGGGCTTTTGGTGTTGGCACCGGCACCTTTCATGATCCATGCTGCGGCATGATCCCGGAAAGTCTTGGGTGGCTTGGATTCCGAAGATGATTCCGCCACCAGCACATCGCCGTTCGGCAGGACATGTACCCACCTCGGGTGATCAAGTCCCGTAGCAAAGCGCGTAATCTGGAACCCGTCAGGCACTTTCGGCTGTTCCCCGGACTTCCAGGGGGCGACCTTGGCAATGGCGACCTGGGGCAGCGCTCCCTTCCGGGGCTGGGGAAGCGACGGATTGGGGCCGAAACCTGCGAAGGGATCCACGGATCCGGATTGGCCACAGGCCGCGAGGGTCAGTCCGAGAAGACCGAGGGAGAGGTATGTGCGGCGCATGGCTAACTCCTGGATTGGTCACCGAAGCGGGAAGGACTGTTTAGCGAACAAGGTTGACGCTTTCCTGCCGCGGACGGAAGGTCAAGATGCAAGTCGGGCAAGTCTGAGGCCCGGTTCATTAAAAGGGGCGGAAAAATGTCAACAGAACTGAGCATGCTGGCCTATTCGGTTGGCTTACTTTTCATACTCATTGTCATCCAGGCTGTCGCAGGTGTTCGCGCCCAGGGCCTTACAGCACTTGCCAATTCCAGGGACAATCTGCCGGCACCTGGCGTTTTCCAGGCTCGAGCGAAGCGGGTCGTGGATAATCACCGTGAAGGACTGATCCTTTTTGCGCCTCTGGTGCTGATCGCCGCGCTTTCGCACATTTCAAATCACACCACAGTGCTGGGCGCTCAACTCTTCTTTTTGGGTCGGGTCGCCCATGCCGGCATCTATCTGGCCGGACTGCCTATGATCCGGCCTCTGGCCTGGGCCGTGGGCATAGCTGGAACGATCATGGTATTTTCAGCCCTGATGGGCTGGGCCGCCTAGCGGCTTGAGCGGCGGCATCCGGCTTTGAACCCGAATGCCGCCGGCTCGAAACGGCTTAGCCGTTGACGGCGTCCTTCAGGGCTTTTGCGGGCTGGAAGACGATTTTCTTGGAGGCCGCGATTTCGATCGCCGCGCCCGTGGAGGGGTTGCGACCTGTGCGGGCTGGCTTGGACTGGACCTTGAACTTGCCGAAGCCGGGGACGGAAACTTCGTCGCCCTTCACGGCGGCACCACGGATGGCACCGAAGACCGCGTCAACAATGGCCTTGGCCTGAGCCTTGGTCAGCTTGTCGTCAGAGGCGGCAACCTGATCGATGAGGTCGGAAATGGTCATATGTCGTCTTTCGTAAGAGAATCGAAGTGCCGACCCTGCCAATCTCTCATGCGGATGTCACGTGCATGTCATCGGCCAAATGGCTATGAACCGGGCAAAATCACCTCTGAGACCTTGAAAACGTGTCTGTCTTCCCCGATCAGCGGCTTTCCGTCGCACCCATGATGGACTGGACGGACCGCCATTGCCGGGCGTTCCACCGGGTTTTGAGCGCTCGGACACATCTTTATTCAGAGATGGTCACGACAGGGGCGGTGCTGCACGGCGACCGCCAGAGGCTGCTCGGTTTCGATCCCTCAGAGCATACCGTTGCCCTCCAGCTGGGAGGGTCGGATCCGGGCGACCTGGCCCGGGCCGCACGGATTGGTGCCGACTTTGGCTATGACGAGATCAACCTCAATGTCGGGTGCCCGTCGGACCGGGTGCAGTCGGGGCGGTTCGGGGCCTGTCTCATGCGTGAACCGGACCTGGTGGCCGAATGCATGTCCGCCATGGGCGCGGCGGTCTCGCTGCCTGTTACGGTGAAGTGCCGGATCGGCGTTGACGATCAGGATCCGGAGGACAGCCTGTTTACCCTGGTAGAGCTCTGCGCCAGGGCGGGTGTGACAACCTTCATCGTCCATGCCCGCAAGGCCCTGCTGAAGGGGCTGTCCCCAAAGGAAAACCGGGATGTACCGCCGCTGGACTATCCCCTGGTCTACAGGCTGAAGGCCGTGCACCCGGAACTGACCATTGCCATGAATGGTGGGGTCGGAACGCTGGAGGCGGCAGTCGCCCATCTGGATCATGTGGACGGGGTGATGATCGGTCGCGCGGCCTATCATACGCCAGGTCTTCTGGGAGAGGCCGACCCGGTCATTTTCGGTCAGGGGTGCGCCCGGGATCCCTTTGAGGCCATTGAGGCCTACAAGCCCTATCTCTCGAGGCAGCTCTCGCAGGGCGTGCACCTGGCCCACATGACGCGGCACATGCTTGGTCTGTTCCATGGACTGCCAGGGGCCAGAACATGGCGGCGAATTCTGACGGTTGAAAGCATCAAGCCTGGTGCCGGGCTTGAGGTGGTCGATCAGGCATTGGCGGCCGTGCGTCGGCCAGGCCTGACTGAAGTCCTGGTTTAGGGCCGCAGGATGAGTGACGTCCGGGTCGCCTCGAAACTGGACAGTCGACCCAGATACGTCATGCCCAGCAGCGAAGTGTCCAGACCCTTGTCCAGCACCAGGGCGTCGACATCGGCCACCTTCGCGCCGGCGATTGAGACACTGGCCAGTTTCACCGCGGCGGCATGAGCCTCGCCATTGGCTGTCATGACCCTGAAACTGTAATTGAGGTGCCCCGGATCAAAGCCGAGACGCTGAGCGTCAGCAGGGGTAAGGGCGACCGTGCTGGCCCCGGTATCCACGAGGAATTTGATGGCGCTTCCATTGACCGTGGCCTGGGCCCAGTAGTGACCGTCGGCGCTCTTTGAGACGGAGGCCGCAGAGCTGTCCATCTGGACGGGCACCGGTTGTGCCTGCCGTAGTGTAAGGATTTCGAGGTGGTTCGAGGGGGCGAAGACTGCAACGGCCTGTGCCGCGCCGACCGCTGATACGGCACCTGCCAGGGACAAAACCGCAAGTCGCAACATGATCAAACCCCGCCTTCGGGCGCAAAGCGGCCGTTCTCGGCCCGATTATCGGAGCACGGTAAAGCGACGAGGTTTTCAAGACATGAACGGCGGGGATGTTGCCGTCAGAACATGGCCAGCTTTTCCGGGCGGATCAGGGTGCGACGTTCGGGCAGTTCAGCCAGGATTTCATCCCTTTGCTCCGGGGAAAGCTTGGACCAGCCTGCGACCTCATTGAGGCGTCGATAGCAGCCCATGCAGAGGCCGCTTTCTCCATCGACGACGCAGACCTTGATGCAGGGGGTCTTGATGGCGGCGGGCGGGCGGTCTGGTGTCGGAGTCATCAGGGTCTCACGCGCTTGGGATGGCATAGGTTACGGTCGCCTGTGCTGCGGGTCTGTCCGGGCTTTCAGTCCAGATCCGAACATCACAGACGGCGATGCGGCGGCCAAGACGCAACATCTCAGCTCGCGCATGAATGTCGCCAGGCTTGGCTCCGCGCAGGAAATTCATGGTAAGGGAACTGGTCACTGCCATGAGCTGTTCCCCGATATGGGCAAGCACAAGCGTGTAGGCTGCCAGGTCGGCGATTTCCATGAGGTTGGGACCCGATATCACGCCACCCGGACGCAGGCTCCGCTCACCGGCATAGGGACGCACCACCAGCACCCATCCAGGCCCTACCTCACGGGCCAGGGCCAGGCTGTTCGGGTCGGCGAGCGGGAAAGCCTTGATCAGCAGGTTGTTGACGCCGTCCCGGTCGAGTTGCGCGGGAGGGCCTGTAATGGTTCCCATGGGCGATCATCCTGTTGCGAAGTCGGTATTTGCCCCCCATTGTAGAGGGGCATGACGGGCTTGAATATCCCGACCGACGACGGGGCACGTGTCAGGCAGTAGGGCAGGGAAGCGTGAGCGAAGACAAGTCAGAGCTCCTGAGGTCGCTGAGCATTGATCGCTCACGTTCAGAAGAAGACGGGGGCGGGGCGGGATTTGGACCGGTCGTCCTTGGTGCCCTCGCCGCAGGCAGCCTGCTGATCGGCGGCGCGGCCGGATGGTTGCTGAAGCCGACTCCCAAGGCCAGGCCTGTCCTTGTGGAAGCTGCACAGACCGGGCCAGGGAAGGCTGTTGCGCCCGTCGGTGGCCTGACGGCTTCAGGTTATGTGGTGGCCCGCACGCGGGCGACGGTGGCGGCCGAGGTCACCGGCAGGGTCATCGAGGTCCGTGTCGAGGAAGGTCAATCGGTTCAGGCCGGTCAGGTTCTGGCGGTGCTGGATGGGTCCCTGGCCCGTGTGGATGCTGCGTCCACCCAGGCGAGGGCCGTCTCGGCCCAGGCGTCTTTGAATTCTGCCGAGGTGCAGTATGCCCAGGCGCAGAGGGACCTTGCCCGATATCAGGCTCTGGCCAAGACCGGCTATATCAGCGACGCCAATCTCCAGGCCGTCATGCTGAAGGCCAAGGTGGCGGCCGCCCAGGAAGACCTTGCCCGAGCCCAGCTTGCCGCGGCGAATTCCGATTCAAACCGCACCCGGGTCCAGCTCAGCAAGTACGAGATCCGCGCGCCCTTCACCGGTATGGTCATCGACAAGGCGGCCCAGCCGGGGGAAATCATTTCACCCCTTTCGGCAGGTGGCGGCTTCACGCGGACCGGCATCTGCACCATCGTTGACATGGACAGCCTCGAGATCGAGGTCGATGTGAACGAGGCCTATATCGGTCGGGTTTCACCGGGTCAGAAGGTCGATGCCATTCTCGATGCCTATCCGGACAAGGTCATTCCGGCCCATGTGATCGCGACCATTCCGACCGCCAGCCGTGACAAGGCGACCGTGCGCGTCCGGATCGCCTTTGACTCCCGGGATGTGAACATACTTCCCGAAATGGGCGTGAAGGTCACGTTCCTCGACAAACGCACTTGAATTGACCCTGCAGGATAATCCGATGAGCGCCCTGATCCAGCTGAACAAAGTCGTCAAGAACTACAGGCGTGGCAAGGAAGGCATTGCCATATTCGATGGTCTGACCATGGGAATCGAGGAGGGTGATTTCGTCGCCATCATGGGCCCCTCAGGCTCGGGCAAGA
>CAIYSH010000445.1 GCA_903928755.1 uncultured Alphaproteobacteria bacterium
CAGAGGTCAAGCGTGTGGTCGCCGATGCCGCCGAATTCGCGCGGACCAGTCCAGAGCCGGATCCTTCAGAACTCTACACGGATGTCTATCTGGAGGCTGCCCGGTGACCGATATATTGATGCCGGCCCTGTCCCCCACCATGGAGGAGGGGACCCTCGCCAAATGGTTCGTCAAGATCGGCGACAGCGTCCGCAGCGGCGATGTCATCGCCGAAATCGAGACTGACAAGGCGACCATGGAGGTCGAGGCTGTCGATGAGGGGGTGATTGAAGCCATACTCATCGCCGAAGGCACCGAGGACGTTAAGGTCAATACGCCGATTGCCCGTCTGGCCGGCCCGAGTCTGACGGCGTCTCCGGCTGCGGCTGCTCCTGCTGCGACGATAGCGCCCCCTGCTAGGCCTGCCGCGGCTGAGCCGGTGGCTCAGCATGACCCTGAGCTGCCCGCCGGCACCAGGTTGGTGAAGATCACGGTGCGTGACGCCTTGCGTGACGCCATGGCCGAGGAAATGCGACGTGATGACGCCGTGTTCCTGATGGGAGAGGAAGTCGCCCAATATCAGGGGGCCTACAAGGTCAGCCGTGATCTCCTGCAGGAGTTCGGTGACCGGAGGGTCATTGATACACCGATTACCGAGCATGGTTTTGCGGGGCTGGGCGTCGGAGCCGCCATGGCGGGGCTGAAGCCGATCATCGAGTTCATGACGTTCAACTTCGCCATGCAGGCCATAGATCACATCATCAATTCTGCGGCCAAGACCCTCTACATGTCTGGCGGTCAGATCCGGTGCTCCGTCGTCTTCCGTGGGCCGAACGGCGCTGCGGCCAGGGTCGGGGCCCAACACAGCCAGGACTATTCCGCCTGGTATGCCCAGGTGCCGGGGCTCAAGGTTGTTGCCCCCTATGATGCCGCAGATGCCAAGGGACTGCTCAAGGCTGCCATTCGCGATCCCAACCCCGTCGTCTTCCTTGAGCATGAAATGCTCTACGGAACGGAATTCGAGATACCGGCTGACATCGACTGGGTCGTGCCCATAGGCAAGGCAAAGGTCCGGCGGGTGGGTGCAGATGTCACCATTACGGCGCATTCCCGTATGGTGGGTCTGGCGCTGAAGGCTGCTGAGGCCTTGGCCGCAGAGGGAATAGAGGCCGAGGTCATTGACCTGCGCACCCTACGCCCGCTCGACCATGAAACCATCGTCGACAGTGTGAAGAAGACCAACAGGCTTGTAACCGCTGAGGAAGGCTGGGGCCCCATGGGGGTCGGTGCCGAAGTGATTGCGCGGGTTCTGGAACATGCTTTTGACTATCTGGATGCGCCGCCTGCAAGGGTCTGTCAGGAGGATGTGCCCATGCCCTATGCGGCCAATCTGGAGCTACTCTCACTCCCCAGTGTGGAAAAGATCATCCAGGCCGCAAAATCGGTCTGTTACCGATGATGGACCCCCATTGGCATACGGGCGGATGCCACTGTGGAGCGGTCCGCTTCGAGGTCAGTCTCGTCGAACCTGTTGAGGCGCAGACCTGTAACTGTTCTATGTGCAGCAAGGTCGGTTTTGTTCACATGATCGTTGCAGAGAGCCGCTTCCGGCTGATGCACGGTCATGAATATCTCACCGAATATGTCTTCAATACCGGCATGGCCAAACATCTGTTCTGCCGGACCTGTGGTGTGAAGTCCTTTTACAGGCCGCGCTCGAATCCGGATGGATGGTCCGTCAATGCCCGCTGCCTTGATGCACCTGTCGACCTGGACCTTTCTGAATTCGACGGACAGAACTGGGAGGCCCATGCCGGCCACCTCAGCCATCTGTCCCGGGATTAGCATGTCACTCTCCGTGAGCGCCTGACCATGTCTACCGACATCCTTATGCCAGCCCTGTCGCCCACCATGGAGGCTGGCATTCTCGCCAAGTGGTTCATCAAGGCCGGAGACATGGTCCGGAGCGGTGATGTGATCGCAGAGATTGAAACCGACAAGGCCACAATGGAGGTCGAGGCGGTGGACGAAGGTCTGGTCGAGGAGATCCTGATCCCTGAGGGTACGGAAGACGTGAAGGTCAATACCCCGATCGCACGTCTGGCGGGGGGTGAGCCCGGATTGGCAATCCCCTCTGCAGTACGGATGCCGGAGCCGGTGCCAAATCCTTCAGTCGCTGAAATGCCAGAGCCAAAGCCAGTTTTGGCCGCGCCGGTCCATTCAGCCAGGGAAGCCCGTGTTTTTGCTTCACCCCTTGCCCGTCGCATTGCCGGCCAGAAGGGGCTCGATATCTCTGCCATAAAGGGTTCAGGCCCCCATGGTCGGATCATTAAGGCCGATGTGGATCGCGCGGTCCCGGGAGGCATCCCCGCGTCAGACCGGCGCCCGACAGCTCCGGCTGCGATCGGGTCTGTATCCTCCCAACCCAGGCAGGTTCAGTCACTGTCGCAGATGGGTATCAAGGACGGCACATATGACCTGATCCCGCTGGATGGCATGCGCAAGACGGTCGCGCGCCGCATGTCGGACAGCTTCCGGGATGTTCCGCACTTTCCCCTGACCATCGACCTCAACATTGACGCCCTGCTGACGGCAAGGCTCAAGATCAACGGTCTGCTCGAGGCACAGGGCCAGAAGGTCAGCGTGAACGACCTGGTCATCAAGGCCGCCGCGATTGCCCTGAAACAGGTGCCGGAAGCCAATGCCAGTTATACGCCCGATGGGATCGCCATGCACCATCATGCCGACATCGCCATGGCTGTCGCCATCGATGGCGGCCTCATCACGCCCATCATCCGTTCCGCAGAGATGAAGGGCCTGGCGCAGATTGCTGCAGAAGCCAGGGATCTGGCATCCCGTGCCCGGGCGAAGAAACTCAGGCCTGAGGAGTTTCAGG
>CAIYSH010000446.1 GCA_903928755.1 uncultured Alphaproteobacteria bacterium
CAGGCCGCCATGGACGCGGTCTTTGCCAAATACGGCAAGCCCGCCGGTACGGTCAGCCGCACCACCACCCGTCTCGGCTTCAACAATGACGGCTCGCTGTTCCAGAACGGCAACAACTACAAGGGCCCGACGGGCATTGATTTCGACACCATCCCTGTCACCGGCAACTACAACACTGGCGCCCTGAACAACCTGGTTGTGCCGCTCGAGCGTTACAATGCCTTCGCCCGTGTCGAGCATGACCTGCTCGACACCATGAAGGCCTACGCCCAGTTCAACTATGTGAACTATCAGTCGGGTGCCCTTCTGGCCCCGTCACCGGCGGCATCGAACCCGGCAACGGGCAATACCGGCTTCCTGGTGCCCTATAACAACCCCTTCGTTCCGGCCGACCTGCAGACCCTGCTGGCCTCGCGGACCCTGCCGACCGCGCCCTTCCTGTTCCGGAAGCGCTTCTCGGAAGTCGGCGGCCGTCGTTCGGTCAGCGATTACACCGTCACCCAGATGCTTGCTGGCGTGAAGGGCAAGATCGCCGGCGACTGGACCTGGGATGCCTATATTGCTGATGGTCGTGAGCGTCGTCTGGAAACCCAGTACGGCAATATCTCCCACGCCGCTGTCCGCACCCTGCTGGAAGCCGCCGATGGTGGTAAGTCCATCTGCTCGGGCGGTTACAACCCCTTCGGCACCAACCCGATCTCGGCTGCCTGCGCCACCTACATCAGCCGGGTGACCAAGAATTCGACGACCTTCGACCAGCGTCTGGCTGAAATCAGCGCCACGGGTACGGCTTTCGAGCTTCCGGCAGGCTCCCTCAAGGCCGCTGTCGGTGCCGACTATATCCGCAACGCCTATAACTTCGTTCCGGACTCGGTGCTCTCGACCCGCGACACCTCGACCTCGCCGATTGCCCAGGACGCTCCCGGCGTTGTCGGCTTCAACGCCCAGAACCCGCTTCGTGGCTCGACGGACGTCTATGAAATCTTCGGCGAAGCGGACATCCCGATCCTGAAGGATCTGCCGCTGATCCAGATGGCCAGTCTGAACCTGAAATACCGCTATTCGGACTACAACACGATCGGCGGTGTCTCGACCTTCAGTGCCAACGGTCACTGGCAGGTTGTCGACGCTCTTTCGGTTCGCGGCGGCTATTCCAAAGCGATCCGGGCTCCCAGCGTTGGTGAACTCTACGCGCCCCAGGGCCAGAGCTTCCCGACCATTGGTCCGGCAGGCGGCGTCGGTTCCGGCGATCCCTGTGACGTTCGTGGTGCATACCGCAAGGGTGCCAGCGCCGCTGCAGTCCGCGCCCTGTGCCTCGCCCAGGGTGTTCCTTCCGTGATCATCGACACCTTCACCTATGGCAACAGCCAGGTGCAGTCGACCACGGGCGGCAATCCGGACCTGATGCAGGAAACTGCGGACTCCGTGACCTTCGGCCTGGTCTATCAGCCGCGGTTTGAAGCGCCGATCCTCGAGCGTCTCTCGGCCTCGGTGGACTATTATCACATCAAGATCGAAGATGCCGTCGGCACCATCAACGCCGCCACATCCCTGGCCTATTGCTTCAACAACCCGCAGGGCACGGCCTCGAACCCGACCTTCTCGGCTTCGAACCTGTTCTGCCAGTTGCTCCGCCGTGACCCGGCGACGGGTGAAGTCGTCGATGCCAAGGCAACCAACGCCAACCTCGGTTCGATCGATACCGACGGCATCGACTTCCAGATCGACTGGGGCTTCGGTCTCGGCGCGGTCGGCCTGAGCGATGACTGGGGCCGGATTTCCACCAATGTGTCGGGCACCTATCTGCTCAACATGGATGTCCAGAGCATCCCCGGTGGTAACATCGACCACAAGGCCGGCACGGTCGGCAACTCCCTTGGCTCGAACTTCAGCCGCTGGAAAACCATGACCAACGTCCGTTGGGCCTTGAATGACTTTGAGGTCGGCGCACGCTGGCGTCTGATCAGCAAGGTTGACGACTTCTACGCTGGCGGTCAGGCCGCGCCGAACTACAGCTATTATGACCTCGACGGCAGCTGGAAGATCAATGACATGTTCGAAGTCCGTGCGGGCGTGAACAATGTCGCCGACAAGATGCCGCCGGTTTACACCTCGCAAATCGAGGCCAACACCGACCCGTCGACCTATGACGTTCTGGGTCGCCGTTACTTCGTCGGACTGAAGGCCCGCTTCTAGGACCTGGAAGTCGACAGAATTGGCCGCGGGCTCCTGGAGCATTCCAGGGGTTCCGCGGCCTTTCTGATTCCTGCCGACGTTTCCGGCTCAGGCGGATCGGTGCCCGTGACCCTCAGTTCGGGACGACGTCAAAGGCCATGGTCAGACGTCGGTCGTCCGTCCGGAAGGGGATGACCCCGTGCCAGGCATAGGACGGGAACAGCACCAGTCGGCCGGGCCGCGGCTCCACATGCAGGACGGCCGGGCAGGGCGGTTGCAGCAAGAGCGGCGGCTCGCCAATGGCCAGCCAACCCTGCCGGTCCGGATCTCCCGCTGAAACCGCCGGGGTGACCACATAGAAGACCGATGAAATCCAGCCCTCGACATGCATGTGCGGTGCGTGGGATCCCCCCTGGCGCAGCAGCACCGACCAGGCCCCCTGGAACCGCCAGTCCCGGGTCATCCGCGCCCGCAATGGATCGGTCCCCGCCGGCATTTCGGAAATGAAACGGTCGATCGCGGTCGAGAACAGTCCGAAGGCCGCCTTGATCGCCGGATCATCCGAGCCCTTCAGGAAGTGTGAAAGCTGGCTGCCGCCCCTGACCGACTGGTTTGCCGGTTCCCGCTGATAGAGGTGCTGGATCGTCAGGGCGCGGTCGAGGTCCGCCAGGAATGCCGGCATGTCCGGCCAGCCGGCTGGCGCATCGAAGTCGAAGACCCGAACCAGGGCCTCATAGTCGCAGGTCCGGTCATATAGGGGATCGCCGATCTGGCGGGCCGCCACCGAGGCCCAGGCCCAGAGGGACTGATTGTGTGGCGCCGTCTCGAGCCCCTTCAAGGCCCGGTCCATCGCTTCCCGCGGGCGGCCGAGCGCCAGGTCAACAATGGTGGCCTGATTGAGAACCGCTGGCGATGTCGGCGCATGGCCCAGTGCCTGACGGATGATGATGTCGGCATCCCCGAGCCTGTTCAGGTCGACGGCGGCCTGGGCAGCGGCCAGCAGGGCCTGGACATCCTGAGGTGCCATGCGGAGGGCCTGGATCAGCAGGTCCCAGGTCAGGTCCAGCCGCCCCGCCGCCCGGGCGAGATCCGCCCGGCCCAGCAGTATGGGAACCGGTGGCGCACCGTCCCGCGACATGCCCTGCAGGACAGCATCTCCGGCAAAGAGGTCGCCCGTACGCATCCAGACCAGATTGGCCAGTTCAAGTCCCCAGGCGACATCGCCGGGGCGACGCTTTATCAGCCGCCGGTAGGCCTGCTCGCCCTCCTCCAGACGGCTGGCGGCCACCAGGGCGCGAGCATGGACCAGCCAGGTCTCGGGGGCGTCGAGCCCGAGTTCAAGCGCAGTTTCAGCGGCCCTGACGGCCTCATGGGTCTTGCCGAGATCTCCCAGGGTCGCGGCCAGATTATGCCAGCCGATCCTTCCTTTCGGAAACCGCCGGACGGCCTCACGATCTATGGGCAGAGCCTCATCCCGTCGCCCCATGGCCTTGAGCGCTGACGCATGAATGGCAAAGGCTCTGGGGTCAGCGTCCGCCCGGCGGATCAGCGACCTGGTGATGTCCAGGGCCGACTGGAACCTGCGCGCCGCCATGTGGCCCGCAGCCCTGTCCAGGTCCACCTTGCTCATGCGGGTAATTTGGCGCCATTGATCATTCCGGATTTGTCGCCCCAAACCGTTCCGCAGGCAATGCGGACATTGCCCCTGGATCACGGACCCCATGACCGAGCCTTCGCCCTTCTGGCGCGACCTGGATGAGGAGGCCCTGGCGATGCAGTTTGCGCAGACCGGGCGCCTGCACATCCGTGATTTCCTGAAACCGGAACTGGCCGGGGCGCTTTACGATGTCCTCTCAGATTCAATGACCTGGGCGCGGACCTTCACCATCAATGGCAAGAGCTATGACATCGACCTGGGCGCGCAGAGACAGACTCCCGCTGATGTCCTGGGCCAGGTCGCCGAAGCGGTCGCCCTTGGAGGTCGGACCGGCTTTGCCTATGATTTCGAACTCTGGCGGATCAGTGACGAGGTCGAGGCTGACCGACGGCCAACCGACAGCCGCCGCCGCCTCGCCGAATTCTATGACCGGCTGAATGGTCAGCCCTTTCTGTCCCTCATTCATCGCCTGACCGGCATGACTTCGGCGACCTATTGCGACGCCCAGGCCACCCGCTATCGGGCCGGACACTTCCTGACCTCCCATGACGATGCGGTGGTGGGGAAACACCGGCTTTGCGCCATGGTGCTGGGCCTGACGCCGGAATGGCGGACGGAATGGGGCGGACTTCTGCTCTTCCATGACGCAGACGGTCATGTGCTGGAAGGCTACACCCCATGTTTCAATGCCCTGAACCTGTTCAGGGTGCCCCAGATGCACAGCGTCAGTCAGGTGGCGGGTTTCGTGACCTCCGACCGCCTTTCGATCACCGGCTGGGTCAGGTCCGCCGGCCCGGACACCACAGGCTAGACGGACAGATTGACCAGGTTGCCAGGTGCATAGGATGCGGCACCCCGGTCTGTCAGCGAAGGGGCCTGAAGGGTGCCGCTGAACCTGATGGCGGGGCCATGAGTGGTCTTCGTCCTGGCATTGATGCCAAACGGACCATCCTGAGGGTGGGCGGGATCAATGTGCTTTTTGGCTTGATCAACTTCCGTGCAATTGCGGCAGGCATAGCCATTCACCGTGACCGGGTTTGCATAGTCTCCGCTGATCGCCATTGACGCCTCCTGTGCCCGCTGAACAGGAGGTTCGGCCCAGGAGGCGTCCTGGTTACAGTCGGGCTCGCACTTTTTTCGGGTCCTGGGGGCTCGGCCTTGCCTCCCCGGTCCCTTGAGGTGAAATCAGCTCAAGGGACGGGATGGTGACAATCCAGGCGGCTAGAGTATGTCCAGCCCCTCGAACCGGCCATTGGTCCGCCAGTCGTCAATGTATCTGAAATAGGCCGAGGCACCTGCCGGATAGCCCACGGCATACCTTGCCGCCGGACCCGGGTCCTGGCCTTCATTATTGTAATAACCAGGGGTGCAGTCAGGGGCACCGAGCATGCGTCCCGGTCCGCTGATCAGCAGCTCGACCCAGGCGTCCTGGGCGGCTTTCGAGACCTCGACGGTCTTTGCCCCGACGGTCTCGGCATGTTTGACGATGGTGGCGATGGTCAGACCGGAATCCGTCAGATTGTGCGGCACGTTGGAGATCAGGTTGGCCCCCTGCGTCGGCTGGACGATGAAGGCATTCGGAAAGCCGTGAACGTGCAGGCCATGCTTGGTCCGCATGCCCTCGGCCCAGGCCTCTGAGAGCTTCAGGCCATGGCGACCGGTCAGGTCAAAACCTGCCCGGCGTTTGAGTTCGGTCCCGACCTCGAAGCCGGACGCATAGATGATGCAGTCGACTTCATATTCCTTTCCGTCGACCACGAAGCCCGTCTCGGTAATCTGCTCGACTCCCTTGCCGTCGGTGTCGATCAGGTGGGCCGTCGGCGTATTGAAGGCCTGCAGGTAGGTGTCATGGAAGCAGGGACGCTTGCAGAGCTGGCGATACCAGGCCTTGAGCTTCTGAGCGGTGTCATGGTCGCCGACGATCCCGTCAACCCGGGCCCGGATCTCCTCCATCTTTTCGAAGTCGGAGTCTTCGTAGGCAGCCAGCATTTTCAGGGGGGTCATGTCCTGGGGCGGCAGTTGCATGATCTTGCTGCGGATGCGGCGGGACAGGTCGGTCCAGCCATCCTGGACAAGGTCTTCCTCGGCCATGCTGCCACCGGCCTGGTTGGCTGTGAAGTTTTCCAGCCAGCGCCTCTGCCAGCCTGGCGTTGCAATGGTGGAAAACCATTCCGGATCAATCGGCACATTGGCACGGACATCGATTGACGACGGCGTGCGCTGGACGACGTAAAGTGTGCCACAGGCCTTGGCCAGGTGCGGCACCGCCTGCACCGAGGTCGCGCCCGTGCCGATGATCGCCACCCGCTTGTCGGCCAGATTGGCCATCAGGCCGCCCTTGGGATCGCCGCCCGTATAGGCATAGTCCCAGCGGCTGGTGTGGAAGGAATGACCCTTGAAGCTCTCAATGCCCGGTATGCCCGGCAGCTTGGGAACGTGAAGGGGGCCGGTGCCCATGCCCAGATAGTCGGCCGTGAACCGGTCGCCGCGATTGGTGGAAATGACCCAGCGGCTGTTGCCGTCGTCCCAGGTCAGGTCGGTAACCTCGGTGTGGAAGAGCGCCTTGTCGTAGAGGTCGTACTGCTTGCCGATCCTCTGGCACTGCTCGAGGATTTCCGGGGCGTGGGCGTATTTCTCGGTCGGCATGTGCCCGGTCTCTTCGAGCAGGGGCATGTAGATCATCGAGGCCGTATCGCACTGGGCACCCGGATATCGGTTCCAGTACCAGGTGCCGCCGAAATCGCCGCCCTTCTCGATGATCCGGACATCGCTGATCCCGGCTTCCTTCAGGCGGGCACCGGTCACCAGGCCTGCAAACCCGCCGCCAATGAAGGCGAACTTCACGTGATCTGTTTTAGGGTCCCGCTCGACCCGGGGGGTGTAGGGATCCTCTAGGTAGTGGGAGAGGCGTCCCTTGAGCTCCAGATACTGACCGTTCCCATCGGCACGCAGGCGCTTGTCGCGCTCAGCAATGTATTTGGCCAGCAGGGCCTTTTTATCGATGGCGGGCTTGGGTTCAGCTGTGACGTCCGTCATTTTGGTCGGCCTTGAGAATGTCGTCGTGCAGATATCCCAAACCTTATGGGAAGGTTTGATGATGCGCCACAGGCTCGTCGCCGGAATGCGCCTACGAAAACGCCCGACCTTTCGGCCGGGCGCTTGAATTCCATAAAGGCCAGCCGATTCAGGCGGCAACCGCCTTGATCAGGCTCTTGTTCAGGATGACGATGGCGGCATCCCGGTCGATCTGTTCGATGGCAGCAACTTCACGGGCCATGCGATCCAGGGCCGATTCATAAAGCTGACGTTCAGAATAGGACTGCTCAGGCTGGTTTTCGGCGCGGTGCAGGTCACGGACGACTTCGGCGATGGAGATCAGGTCGCCGGAATTGATCTTGGCTTCATATTCCTGGGCCCGGCGCGACCACATGGTGCGCTTGACCCGTGCACGGCCTTTAAGGGTCGTCAGGGCCTGGGAGACCACATTGCCTTCGGCCAGTGACCTGAGACCTGAGACCCGCGCCTTGGCGGTGGGAACGCGAAGGGTCATCTTCTCATGGTCAAAGGTAATGACATAGACTTCGAGTTCATAGCCGGCGACGGTTTGGGTTTCGACGCCCTGCACGCGGCCGACGCCATGAGCCGGATAGACCACGTGGTCGCCTACGGAGAATTCCAGACCGCTCTTACTCATCAGTTTCAGTCCTTTTGACCCTGCCCGAACCGATCATGACCTGAAAGAAAATCCTGTGCTCCACAGACAAATCATCCCCTCCGCGAAACCGGGCGGTGCGTGACGACTTTGTGAGCTGGCTAAACCTTCTAGGACACCCTTCGCCTTTATGAGGCGCTCATCGGCCGGATACGGCGCTTTTGCACAAACGACTCCGACCGCGTGATGGCTGTCGGCAAGTCGACGGGCGATATAGCATAAAATTCAGCGGAAAGAAAGGCTTGCCCCTGGAGGTTGCCTGCCTGGGTCTCAGGATCCCTTGCCGGGCTTTTCGCTGAAGTACTTCTCGAACTTGCCGGTTTCCCGTTCGAAGTCGGTCCGGTCCTCCGGTGGCTCGCCCTTGACGGTGATGTTCGGCCAGACCCTGGCATAGTCGGAATTGATCCGCAGCCACTTGCCGTCGGCCTCATCTTCCGTGTCAGGCTTGATGGCGTCCACCGGACATTCCGGCTCGCAGACCCCACAGTCGATGCATTCATCGGGGTTGATGACCAGAAAGTTTTCGCCTTCGTAGAAGCAGTCCACCGGACACACCTCCACGCAGTCCATGAACTTACATTTGATGCAGGCGTCCATGACGATGTAGGTCATCGCGGCGATCAGGCTCCTCGGCCAACTTCCATCCGGGCGCGGGTTTTCGGGGCCTTGGCTGCGGTTGTCAATGCCGCGGAAAAAGGTTTGCCTCCAGGTTTTCTGCAATCATCGATAGGCCCGTCATGATTTCCGCCCTGCTCAGACGGCCCAGCACCCTGATGGAAGCCGGTGAAAGGACCCATCTTGGCCGGTCGCCGATTGATCCGCAGCTGGCCCGGGTCCAGCATCAGACCTATGCCCTGGCCCTGTCATCCCTGGGCCTTCAGGTCGAAATCCTGGAGGCAGCTGACGACCTGCCGGACTGCGCCTTTGTTGAGGACATGGCGCTCATCCTTCCTGAGGCCTCGGTTCTCCTGCGGCCCGGCGCGTCCTCCCGGTCGGGAGAACTGGCTGCCGTTGCGGCAGCCATGCCCGCAGATCGGCCTGGCCGGAGGCTGGCTTCCGGGCGCATGGATGGCGGTGATCTGCTGGTGGTCGGCCATCGCATTTTCGTCGGTCAGTCCACGCGCACGGACGGCGAAGGCCTGTTGGCCCTGCAGGCCGTGGTGCAGGACTTCGGCTACAGGGTGCAGGGCGTGCCGGTGCCCGGTGCCCTCCACCTCAAGACCGCCGTCACGGCGCTGGATGCCGGGACCCTGCTGCTCAATCCGGACTGGATCGATGAAGCGGCCTTTCCGGACTTTCGCCGCCTTCATGTCGTCAGGGATGAGCCCTTCGGAGCAAATACCCTGACCCTGGGCGGGAAGACCCTGGTTCAGGCCTCGACCCCCCGGACCCGATCCCTTCTGGAGGCTGCAGGGTTTCCGACCCATGACCTCGACATCAGCGAATTCGCCAAGGCCGAGGCCGGGCTGACCTGCCTCAGCCTCATTGTCCCGGCGAAAGCCTGATTACGGTCTCGGTGGCGGCCTCCACGGCCTTGCGGGAATAGGTAAGGGGCACATACTGACCTGTCACCCAAAGGGGGAACAGGTCGCGGAAATGCGGACTGTCCGGATTGCCGGACTGACCGGGGGTATTGATGGTCCGGCTGGCGTCCCAGTTGCCGACATCCAGCACCATGCGGAATGAGGCCCCGGCAGAAACCCGGAAGTTTTCGCTCCGCCAGGTCGCCGCCATGGGCGACAGGCTGGTCCCGGCCATGGGGGCCGGGCCGGCCTTCATGCCTGCCTTCTGTTCAGGGGATGCCAGGGGCGACAGGGCGTGGCTGAACTCGGCCTGATGCAGGCTTCCCCAGCCCCAGGCCTTGGGGTCAGGCCCGAGCCGGTCTTCCACTTCCTTCACGGCACCAGCCAGGCTGGACAGCAGGACCTGATCCCGGGCCTTCGCCGTAAGCCCTGCGTCGGGGGCTTCCAGATCGTCCATGACCGCCGCCAGGTCGGCCCCGCCCAGCAGGGGTTGCGCAGCTTCCGGGGCCGCAGCCTTCACCATGGCCTTCACCAGGTATTTTCCGGTCCAGGTTTCGAAGACGGCCGCCGCCGCACTGTCCCGGGTGGTCGCGCCCTTCCAGTCCTTCAGCAGGGCAAGACCCAGGGCCGCGCCGGGATCCTCTGACTTCAGCGGGGCCAGAAGGGCGATGAGCCTGCGGGAGGTGACATCCACCGGATCGGTCTGCAGGGCCATGGCATCAGCAGGACTAATCTTTGGCTTGCCGCCCAGGACCTCGGAAATCCTCGTAATCCGGGCATTGTTGGACCATTCGAAACCGACCTTGCGCTCGGCCACAGGATAGTCGGCAGGCAGGTTCATGGCATTGGCGCTGGCGATCCAGCCTGATTCCGGATCGGCGTCGCTGGGCAGCTCGTCGAGGCTCAGGGCACCTTTCCACTCATAGCGGCCATCGCCCGGCACCGGCAGCAGACCATCCCAGTTGGGCCGCTTGGGAACCCGGCCGGCTGCCACCCAGCCGATGTGGCCAGAGGTGTCAGCATACATCTGGTTCTCGGACGGGGCTCCCCATTTGGCCAGGGACTGCTTGAAATCCGGCCAGTTGCGGGCGGTCATATAGCCCGTGGAACCGAAATAGGCGCTGGTTCCCGGCTCAGACCAGACCGTGCGGACGGCAAAGGCGCGATGCCTGTCCGAGTCGGCAAGGACAACCGGGCCATGCCGGGTGAATTTCAGGGTGACCTCCCGGTCTGCCTCTCCCTTGACGGCGACCTTTTCGGTCACGGTGGTCATCCGCTCCCAGCCCTGGCCATAGCGATAGAGGTCCGGATCCCTGGGGTCGGTCTCGTAGACATAGAGGTCTTCCTGGTCGGCCGGGAAGATGGTCAGGCCAAAGGCGGCCTTGTCATTGTGGCCGATGGAAACCCCGGGCAGGGCGGGTTCGCCGGCGCCTATGACGGAAAAGCCGGGAGCCTCCAGGTGGACGATGTAGCGCAGGGAGGGGGCCCCTTGCTCCCGGTGCGGGTCATTGGCCAGGATCGGGCGGCCCGTGGTGGTGTGGCTGGGGGCGATGGTCCAGTTGTTGGAGCCCACGGCGTCCGGCGGAACGTCAAGGGCGGCGAGGCCCGCGGTCTTGGCGGAAAACCG
>CAIYSH010000447.1 GCA_903928755.1 uncultured Alphaproteobacteria bacterium
GTAAACTTCTTGAAGAAGTTAAGCCTGGCACCATCCGTCGCGGCATCATCAAGAACATCACCGATTACGGTGCGTTCGTGGATCTCGGCGGCGTCGACGGTCTCCTGCACGTCACCGACATCGCCTGGAAGCGTATCAATCACCCGTCCGAGGCGCTGCACATCGGCCAGACCGTCAAGGTCCAGGTCATTCGCTTCAACTCGGAAACCCAGCGTATCTCGCTCGGTATCAAGCAGCTTGACGCCGATCCGTGGGAGGGTGTCGAGGCCAAGTACCCGGTCAACGCCAAGTTCTCCGGCCGCGTCACCAACATCACCGACTACGGCGCGTTCGTCGAGCTGGAGCCCGGTGTCGAGGGTCTGGTCCACGTCTCCGAAATGAGCTGGACCAAGAAGAACGTCCACCCCGGCAAGATCGTTTCGACCTCGCAGGAAGTCGATGTGGTCGTGCTGGACGTCGATCCGTCCAAGCGTCGCGTCTCCCTGGGCCTCAAGCAGGCCATGGACAATCCGTGGGACGCCTTCATCGCGGCCAACCCGGTGGGTTCGACCGTCGAAGGCGAAGTCAAGAACGCCACGGAATTCGGCCTGTTCATCGGTCTGGAGAACGACATCGACGGCATGGTCCACCTGTCCGATCTGGATTGGGCGGTCCCAGGCGAAGAAGCCATCGCCAAGTATCACAAGGGCGAAATGGTCAAGGCCCGGGTGCTGGACGTCGACGTCGAGAAGGAGCGCATCTCGCTCGGCATCAAGCAGCTGGCTGGCGATCCCATGGCTGGCGAGGCCTTCCGCAAGGGCCAGACGGTCACCGTCACTGTCACCGAGATTACCTCGGGCGGCATCGAGGTGAAGTTCGGCGAAGACGACGCGCCGATGACGGCCTTTGTCCGCAAGTCCGACCTGTCCCGCGATCGTGCGGACCAGCGTCCGGAACGCTTCGCCGTGGGTGACCGCGTCGATGCCCAGGTCACCTCCGTCGACAAGGCTGCCCGCAAGGTCGCCGTTTCGATCAAGGCCCTGGAAATGGTCGAAGAGAAGGAAGCCATCGAGAAGTTCGGATCTTCCGACTCCGGCGCTTCCCTCGGCGACATCCTCGGCGCTGCCCTTCGTGAGACGGCGCAGAAGGACTAGTCCAGGTCGGGTCCCGCCTGCACAGACGCGGGCACCCTGCACAGGGTTCAGGTGATTTCACCTGGACCGGGCAGGGGACAAGGGGCCGCAATCGAGGCTCAACATGATGCAGCGGGTCCGGAGACGGGCCCGCTGTTTTCGTTCAGGGCCAGCACGCCCTGCCAGCCAACACCATGAAAATTCACAGGAGTTGCAGGATGCGAGGATTTCCGGGTTGAACATCCACCCGGACTCGACCATGCTCCACAGCACCCCTCAACCGGATTCACGCATGATCAAGTCGGAACTTATCGCTCAGCTCGCGCAGGAAAATCCGCACCTTACCCAGCGCGATATCGAGCGGGTGGTGGGTGTGATCCTCGAGCGGATGATCAAGGCCCTGGAAGACGGCGGTCGGGTTGAGCTCAGGGGTTTTGGTGCCCTGTCCATCCGGTCCCGTGATGCCCGGTCTGGCCGAAATCCGCGCACGGGCGAGTCCGTTGATGTCCGTGCCAAACATGTGCCCTTCTTCAAGAGCGGCAAGGAGCTGCGCGAGCGGCTCAATGCAGACGAATAGGGTCGTTCGACCCATAATTTGAGCCTGAAGGACATCGGCGCTTTTGCCCGGGGGGGAGATGACTGTGGGTATTGTCAGCGAATTCAAGGAATTCATTGCCAACGGCAATGTGGTGGACCTCGCCGTCGGCGTGATCATCGGCGGGGCTTTCGGCAACATCACCAAATCCCTGGTCGAGAACGTGGTCATGCCCCCTGTGGGCCTGTTGCTGAGTGGCGTGGACTTCGGAGATCTCAAGATCGTCCTGAAAGCTGCCAATCCGGCCACCAAGGCCGCAGAGGTCGCCATTCAGTATGGGGCCTTCATCAACACCGTGATCCAGTTCCTGATCATCGCCATTGTGGTTTTCATGTTGGTAAAGGGGGTCAATGCGGTTCGCCGCAGGGAGGCCGCGGCCCCCGTCGCCCCCCCTGAACCGACGGCCGATCAGGTCCTGCTCTCCGAAATCCGCGACCTGCTCAAGGCCCGCTAGGGCCTGACGGTCGTCGGGGCCTTGCAGTCTGGCCCCGCAGCCCCCTAATGGCGGCCATGACCGTGACCGCCAAGATCTGTGGGGTTTCCACGCCAGACGCCGTGCAGGCCGTGCTGGAGGGTGGGGCCAGCCATATCGGCTTCAACTTCTTCGAGAAAAGCCCGCGTCATGTCTCGCCGGACCTGGCCGCCCGGCTGGCCCAGCCCCTCCGCCAGGGCCATCTCAAGGTCTGCGCCATCACGGTTGATCCTGATGACGCCCTGGTCGACCGGTTGGCAACCGTCCTCAAGCCGGACTTCATCCAGCTGCATGGCAAGGAAACCCCGGCCCGTGTCCGGGACATAGGCCAGCGCACGGGCCTGGGACTCATCAAGGTCATACCGGTCACTGAAGCCCGCGATATCGAGCTCGCCGCGGCCTATGAAGGCCTGGTCGACCACCTGATGTTCGAGGGCAAGCCGCCCAGGGATGCGACCATGCCCGGCGGGGTCGGTGCCCGGTTTGACTGGACACTGATGGCCGGGCGCCGGTTTACCCGACCCTGGTTCCTGGCCGGCGGGCTGGACCCCTGGAACGTGACCGAGGCGATCTCGCAGTCCGGCGCACCGATTGTCGATGTTTCCTCTGGCGTGGAGCGCGGACCCGGATTAAAGGACCCAACCTTGATCACGGCGTTTCTTGAGGCCGTGCGCCGCGCCTAGGTGCTGTTCCAGTGACTCTCCCCGTCCCGCCCAACGACTATGCCGCCTACCCAGATGCCTCCGGTCGCTTTGGCGACTATGGCGGCCGGTATGTACCTGAAACCCTCATGCCCCTGGTGCACGAGCTGGAAGCGGCCTATCGCGCAGCCAAGGCTGATCCTGCCTTTCAGGCCGAGCTCTCAGGCTTCCTGAAGCATTATGTGGGGCGACCCTCGCCGCTGTATTTCGCGGAACGCCTGACCGATCATTTCGGTGGCGCAAAGATCTACCTAAAGCGCGAAGAGCTGAATCATACCGGCTCGCACAAGATCAACAACTGCATGGGCCAGATCCTGCTGGCCCGGCGCATGGGCAAGACCCGGATCATCGCCGAGACCGGAGCGGGTCAGCACGGGGTTGCCAGCGCCACGGTCTGCGCCCGGTTCGGCCTGCCCTGTATCGTCTATATGGGCGCCGTCGACGTCGAGCGTCAGAAGCCCAACGTCTTCCGGATGAACCTGCTGGGGGCCCAGGTCGAGGCTGTAACCTCCGGCTCGGCGACCCTCAAGGACGCCATGAACGAGGCTCTGCGTGACTGGGTCACCAATGTCCACGACACCTATTACATGATTGGCACAGCGGCTGGCATGCATCCCTATCCGGAAATGGTCCGGGATTTCCAGTCGGTGATCGGCAAGGAAACCCGCGAGCAGATCCTCGAAATCGAAGGTCGCCTTCCTGACGCGGTTGTCGCCTGTGTGGGCGGCGGATCCAATGCCATCGGCATATTCCACCCCTTCCTCAACGATGAGGGCGTCAGGCTCTATGGCGTCGAGGCCGCCGGTGAAGGCATGGATACGGACCGTCACGCCGCCGCCATCAATGGCGGCCAACCCGGCGTCCTGCATGGCAACATGACCTATCTGCTGCAGAACCCTGAAGGCCAGATCACCGAGGCCCATTCCATCTCGGCCGGTCTCGATTATCCGGGCATCGGGCCCGAGCATTCCTGGCTGCATGATGTAGGCCGGGCCAGATACCTGACGGCCACCGACGCCGAATCCCTGGATGCCTTCAAGCTGTGCGCCGAACTCGAAGGCATACTTCCGGCCATCGAATCGGCCCATGCCCTGGCGCGCCTGCCGGAAGTGGCAAAGGAAGTCGGCAAGGGCGGAATCGTTGTCCTCAACCTGTCCGGCCGCGGGGACAAGGACGTCGCCACCGTCGCCACCCATCTGGGACGCAGCATTTGACCAAGGCCCGTATCGAAGCCCGCTTCGCCGCCCTGAAGGCCGAAAACCGGGCGGCCTTCGTCACCTATGTCATGGCGGGTGATCCGGATTATGCGACCTCGCTGGAGATCGTAAAGGGCCTGCCTGCGGCCGGTGCCGATGTCATCGAGATCGGCTTCCCGTTCTCCGACCCCATGGCGGAAGGCCCGCCGATCCAGCGGGCCGCCCTGCGTGCCCTGGACAAGGGCATGACCCTGGCCCGGACCCTGGAGCTGGTGGCTGAGTTCCGCAAGGACGACCAGGCCACACCGATCATCATGATGGGCTATGCCAATCCCCTGGTGCGCTGGGGTTATGCGGCCTTTGCCCGGGATGCTGCGGCTGCCGGCGTCGATGGCCTGATCGCCGTGGACATTCCGCCGGAAGAGGCTGAGCCCCTGGCCGATGCCCTCGATGCCGCAGACATGTCGCTGATCCGTCTTGCAACCCCAACCTCGGATGATGACCGGCTGAAGATCGTCGTGCGGCGGACGTCAGGCTTTGTCTATTACGTCTCGGTCGCCGGTGTGACGGGGGTCAAGGAGGCTGATGCCGAGGTGGTCGCCCCGAACGTGGCCCGGGTCCGGGTGGCCTCGGGCCTGCCGGTTGCCGTGGGTTTTGGCATCAAGACGCCAGAGCGGGCCGCCGCCATAGCCCGGGTCGCCGATGGTGTCGTGGTGGGTTCGGTCCTGGTCGATGAAGTGGCCGCGGCCCTGGCCCTCAACGAAAGTGTGACCGGGCGGGTCCTTTCCAAAGTCGAATCCCTGGCTAAGGCTGTGGCGTCGGCGCGTCGCGACAGCGTCACCGCGTAACCACCCCAAAGGCGATGGCTGAACAGCGAAACGAAAAACCCCCGAAACCGACCGCCCCGCGTGAGCGCGGCGGCTGGCTGGCCAAGATCGCTCCGGGCGTGCGCAATCTCGTGGCCAAACGCGAGGCTCCGGAAAACCTCTGGGTCAAGTGTCCCGACAGCGGGGAGATGCTCTATCGCCCGGACCTTGAGGCAGCACTCTGGGTCACGCCTTCGGGCAATCACATGCGGATCGGCGCGGGCATGCGCCTGCGCTTCACCTTTGATGATGGCAAGTACGAGAAGATTTCCTCGCCGGTCGTCGTTGACGATCCCCTGAAGTTTCCCGACGACAAGCCCTATCCCGAGCGCCTGAAGGCCGCCCGCAAGGCGACGGGCGAACAGGATTCCATGGCCATCGGATTTGGCAAGATCAAAGGCCAGGACGTTGTCGTCGTGGTCCAGGACTTCGCCTTCATGGGTGGATCCCTGGGCATGGGTGCAGGCGAAACCTTTGTGAAGGCCGCCCAGGAAGCGGTGAAGCGCAAGGTTCCCTTCGTGATTTTCTCCGCCTCGGGCGGTGCCCGTATGCAGGAGGGCACCCTGGCCCTGATGCAGATGGCGCGGACCACCCTGGCCCTCAATGAGGTCAAGAGTGCGGGTCTGCCCTATGTGGTCGTGCTGACAGACCCCACGGCCGGGGGCGTCACCGCCTCCTACGCCATGTTGGGCGATGTCCATCTGGCCGAGCCCAATGCCCTTGTGGCGTTTTCCGGGCGTCGCGTCATCGAGCAGACCATCCGCGAGGTCTTGCCGGCCGGTTTCCAGCGGGCTGAATTCCTGCTGGAGCGGGGTATGGTCGACAAGGTGGTCAGCCGGGCGGACATGCCCGATGTCCTTGCATCCATCCTCAAGACCCTGATGATGGGACGCTCCCGTTCACGGGCGGCCTGATATTCAACGGATTGCCAGATGTATGACCCTATCCGCGCGTCGGACGCGGTCATTGCGCGGCTGCGGGCCCTCCACCCCTCGCTGATTGATCTGACCACGGGACGTGTCGAGCGCCTGCTGGCGGCCCTGGGTCATCCGGAGCGCCGCCTTCCGCCCGTAATCCATGTGGCGGGGACCAATGGCAAGGGGTCCACCGTGGCCTTCATGCGGGCCATTGCCGAGGCTGCGGGCTTGCGGGTCCATGTGATCACTTCGCCCCATCTGGTGCGGTTTGCCGAGCGCATCCGCCTTGCAGGCACCTTGATCACCGACGAACAGATTTCCGACCTCATCACCCGGATCGAGACGGCAAATGCCGGCCAGCCCATCAGCTTCTTTGAATTCACCACGGTGCTGGCTTTCCAGGCCTTCGCGGAAACCCCCGCCGATCTCTGCCTTGTCGAGGTCGGGTTGGGGGGGCGGTTTGATGCCACCAATATTTTCGACTCGCCCTCCGTCAGTGTCATCACACCCGTGGACTATGACCATCTGGAAATGCTGGGTCCGGAGCTTTCCAGGATCGCCTGGGAAAAGGCCGGGATCATCAAGGCGGGCTGTCCTGTGATCGTGGCGCGCCAGATGGAAGAGGGCGAGGCGGTCATCCTGGCCGAAGCCGAAACCCTGAAAGCGCCCCTCAGCCTCATGGGGCGTGACTTTGATGCCTGGGACGGAAATGGCAGGCTGCTGGTCCAGCTTGGGGACCGTCTTCTCGATCTACCCCGGCCAAGCCTGATGGGGGCCCACCAGTTCGCCAATGCCGGTCTTGCGGTTGCAGCCCTTGCTGCGCTCAAGGACCCCAGGATCGATGATGAGGCCTGTGCCCGTGGTGTTGCATCCGCCGTCTGGCCCGCGAGATTCCAGAGGCTGACAGCTGGTCCGCTGGCGGAAGCTGCCAGGGCCCGTGGTGCCGATCTCTGGCTGGATGGTGGCCATAATCCTCATGCGGGCGTGGCGCTTGCCGAAGCGGCAGGCGGTCTGGTCGGCCGGGACCCAAGGCCTCTGGTGCTGATCACGGCCATGTTTGCCCGCAAGGACGCCCGCGGCTTCTTTTCACCCTTCGCGCCGCTGCGGCCCAGGGTGATTGCGACGTCTTTTGATTCCGAGACAGCGGCGAAGGCCGGGGACATCTGCGAGGCGGCCAGTGCCGCAGGACTTGAGGCCGAGATGGCGGCCAATGTGACCGAGGCCCTGGACCGCGCCCTTTCGGTTGACGGTCCAGCGCCCCATGTCCTGATCTGCGGCGGGCTGCATTTCGCCGGCGAGGTTCTCGCCATGAGCCGGGAGACCTGGCCCGCCTGATCTGATCCTTCAGATCAGATCCCGGCTTCGTTGAGCCATTCAATGATCTTCTGCTTGGGCATGGCGCCGACCTTCATGGCCGTCATCTGGCCATCCTTGAACAGCATCATGGTGGGGATACCGCGCACGCCATAGCGCGAAGGGGTGGTCGGGCTGTCTTCGATATTGAGCTTGGCCACCGTCACCTGGGTGCCCAGTTCCTCGGAAATCTGTTCCAGGGCCGGGGCGATCTGCTTGCACGGGCCGCACCA
>CAIYSH010000448.1 GCA_903928755.1 uncultured Alphaproteobacteria bacterium
CCGGCCTTCGCCGGTATGACCGGGGGTGGGGGATCGGCAGAGACCACACAACCAACGCCGGTATGACCGGTGCGGAGCTCAGTCCGGCTTTGGACCGGGATAGTGGGGCAGGGCGTCGTCGAGGGGCAGCCAGGTCGCCTTGGACCCGGTATGGAAGTGGAAACCCAGCACGGTCTCCACCGGATCGTCCAGGGTTCCGGCCCGCAGGCGCAGGACCGCCGGCGCATCGGGCCTCTGGCTGAAGATGGGCGAACCACAGTCGCCGCAGAACACCCGCAGCTTGCCAGGGGAGCTTTCGAAGGCACGCAGGGACGTCACCTCGCCCAGGAACTGGAAGTCCGCAGAGGGCACCGGGATATTGGTCGCAAAGGCCGCCCCCTGGGCCTTGCGGCACTGGCTGCAGTGACAGACCTGGATCGGCGCCAGATCCCCATGGATCTCGAACCGGACGGCGCGGCAGAGGCAGGAGCCGGTGTGCATGCTGGGTCTCCAGGTCAGGTCAGGACCGCCATCATAGCGACTTTTCCGGCAGCCTCACCCCCGGTCCGGAGGTTCGCCCTCAACCCTTGTCGCGCTTGGGGCCTTTGAAGGGCTTGCCGCCGCCGGCCGGTTTGAAGGGCTTGCCTTCGCCGCGGGGCGGACGCGGCGCATCATTGGACTTGCCCTTGAAGGGCTTGCCGCCGCTGCCACCGGGCTTGTCGCCATAGGGCCTGGCCTTGAAGGGCTTGTCGCCAAAGGACGGCTTGTCACCATAGGACTTCTCACCCGCCGGGCGGTCCTTGCCGGCCCAGGGCTTGGGACGGTCGCCGTCCGGCTTGCTGTAAGGCTTGCCCTCGCCTTTGTTGAAGGGGGGCTTGCCCTCGCCACGCTTGAACGGTGGCTTGCCGTCAAAGGACTTGCGGGGGCCACGGTCTTCCGACCGGCCACCTTCAGGCCGACCGCCGGGGGGCGTTGAGGGTTCGATCTTGATTTCGTCGGCCTCGGTGGCCTTGACGGAGCCCGCGAACTTGTCGGCGGCGATGTTGGCGATCTCGAACTTGGTCTCACGATCGAAGATCCGGATCGAGCCGATTTCCTTCTTGGTCACATGGCCCAGTCGACAGATCAGCGGGATCAGCCACTTGGGATCGGCATTGTTGGCGCGCCCCACCGAGACCCGGAACCAGGTAACGTCTTCGGGCGCCATGCGCTCGGGACGACCGACCGGACCGCCATCACGGTCATCCCGCTCGGGCCGCCACTTCTCGCCCTTCTCGCCGCGTTCACCCTTGGCACCCAGGGCGCGTTGGCCGCTGTCGCGGGGATCGTCATAGAGGTCTTCAGGAGACGGCAGACCCTTGCGGTAGAGGCGGATCAGGGCCGCAGCAATGACTTCCGGCGACATGGTTTCAAGCACCCTGGAAGCCAGGGCCAGATCTTCCTCGGCCGCCGGTTCGGCCAGGATCGGATCCTCCAGCAGGCGGATCTGGTCCCGGGCGCGGATTTCCTCGGCGGTCGGCGGGCCACGATAGACGGCCTCGATATGGGCCGAAGCCAGCAGCATCTCGGCCTTGCGACGGCGGGTATAGGGGACCAGCAGGACCGAAACCCCCTTCTTCCCGGCCCGGCCGGTGCGGCCCGAACGGTGAAGGAGGCCGGCCTTGTTCACGGGCAGGTCGGCGTGGATCACCAGGCCCAGATCGGGAAGGTCAAGGCCGCGGGCCGCAACATCGGTGGCGACACAGACCCGGGCATGACCGTCACGCAGGGCCTGCAGGGCGTCGGAACGCTCCCTCTGGCCCAGTTCCCCCGACAGGCCGACGACCGAAAATCCCCGCTCCCGCAGGGCGGCATGCATGTGGCGGACCCCGTCGCGGGTATTGCAGAAGACCAGGGCACCAGGGGCCTCGAACAGCCGCAGGACATTGACCACCGCATGCTCGATCTCATTGGGGGCAATGCGGATGGCCTGGTATTCGATGTCGCCGTGGGCCTGGTTGCGGTTGACCGTATCGATCCGCAGGGCGTCGGTCTGATAGCGCCGGGCGAGGCCCGCGATTTCCTTGGCGATGGTCGCCGAGAACATCAGGGTCCGGCGGCCTTCCGGTGCGGAGTCGAGGATTTCCTCCAGGTCTTCCCGGAAACCCATGTCGAGCATTTCATCGGCTTCATCCAGAACCACGACCCGCAGGGACGACAGATCAAGATTGCCGCGCTCAAGGTGATCCTTCAGGCGCCCGGGTGTGCCGACCACAATGTGACAGCCGCCCTGCAGGGCCCTCTGCTCGCGGCGCGGATCCATGCCGCCGACGCAGGAGACGACAATGGCCCCGGCGTCCTTGTAGAGCCAGGACAGCTCGGTATTGACCTGGATGGCCAGTTCCCGGGTCGGGGCGATCACCAGGGCCAGGGGGGCCACGCTGTAGGCCAGCTTGTCGGCGTCGCCCAGCAGGGTCGGGCCAGCAGCCAGACCAAAGGCGACGGTCTTGCCCGATCCGGTCTGGGCCGAGACCAGCAGGTCGCGGCCAGCGGCGTCATCGGCCAGGACAGCGGCCTGAACCGGGGTCGGCTCGGCATAGCCCTGAGCAGCCAAAGCGCGCGCCAAGGCGGGGTGAACGGTCGGGAATGGCATGAAATTCAAGGTCCTGGAGCGCCGCACCACACACAAAAGGGATCACGGGCCGCGCTAAATGAGGCTTTGCGGCCCGAGAAGCAAGGTTTGTTTGCAGAGGGGGGGGTGTTGATGTGCGGCCATTCAGACCTTGAAGTCCCCTACCTGGCCATCGGCACGGGCGGAGGGAGCCGCCCCACCTTCGTGGACTTTACCCATCGCCAGATCGACGTCGGCATCCTGATCAGACCGATCAGCGCGGGATACATGCACCGCAAGGAGATCGAGACTTATGAAAAAGCCATTGCCCGTCCTGACCACTGACGCCGAGGCCATGAGGTTTCTCGAAACAGCTGATCTGTCCGGCTTCGACCTGAGCGGACTGAAACCCCATAGCTTCGAGTTCGCCAGGAAGTCGAAACAGGTGAATATGAGGTTCTCCGAACAGCTCCTGGATGCCGTGAAGGCCAGGGCCGCAGCGGAAGGCATGTCCTATCAACGCTTCATCCGGCAGGCCCTGGAAGCGGCGGTGGGTTCCAGGGGGTGAATGCGGAAGCAAGAAAGGATCGCAATTCCCGGCTGATCTCCCACCCCCGCTTCGTATTGCTCACTGGATGTTCCGGCGACGACAAATCGACCCTGCAGGAAGAGCTGCGCGATCGTGGTCACCAGGTCGTCGAGCAGCCCGGCAGGCGTAGTGTCCGGGATCTGCACAACAGGCACGGCACCCCGGGCAACAGCCACATCCTCACAGGCCAGGGCAGCCTCAAGGCGTGTTGATAACTGCGACCTGGCGGTGTGAAGGGTGACCTGCATGGTAACCTCTTGGCCAAGCTGGCAAATTCCTGTGATCGTATCGGCGGAAACATGCCGCCAGTGTCAGGGCCGTTTTGTTTAGTTCACGAAAGGGGCACACGAACGTCACCGATTGACGCTCTACACCGGGGCCTCTGTGGGGGTGGTGGAGCGCCGCGCCCCCTTTTCTGCCTCTGGGGGAAGACACCATGAAATCCACTGTAAGCCTGATCGCCTTGATTGCCGCCAGTTCGGCCTCTGGCATGGCCATGGCCGCCGAAACCGTCGCAACGAACGACGCTGCGACGGTGGAAACCCTGACGGTCACCGGCTCCCGCGCCGTCCCCCGCACCGCCCTGGACAGTCTTGAGCCCGTGGATGTCATTTCCCGGGATGCCATCAGCCAGACCGGCTCGGCCGAACTGGTGGAAACCCTGGCCAGCCTGGTTCCATCCTTCAGCGTCCAGACCCTGCCAGCCCTCGATGCGACGATCTTTGTCCGCCCGGCACGCCTGCGGAACCTGTCGCCCGACCAGACCCTGGTCCTGCTGAACGGCAAGCGGGTGCACCGCTCCGCCATGATGATGAACCCCAGCTATGGCAGCGCCTTCCAGGCCCCTGATCTCGACCAGATCCCCAACTCGGCCCTCAAGTCCATCGACGTCCTGCGGGACGGCGCGGCGGCCCAGTATGGCTCGGACGCCATTGCCGGGGTCATCAACCTGACCCTGGACGACAGTGCCGGATACCGTGGGTTCCTGCAGTATGGCCAGCAGTTCGAAGGCGACGGCGCAGGCCCCCGGGTCGGCCTGCACGGTGGCTGGCGTTCGGGCGCCGGGTTCCTGGCCCTGACAGGGGAATATTCCAAGGCTGACATGACCTCCCGGTCGCAGCAGGGCACCAATGCCGCCGCGTCCCAGGCCGCCTATCCCAACCTCGTCTTCCCGAACCCGGCCGTGAACTGGGGCAAGCCATCGCGGGAAACCGCCCGCCTGGCCATGACCAGCGGCATCGATGTCGGCAGCCTCTCCCTCTACAGCTTTGGCACCTATGGCGAAGGCTCTGGAGTCGGTGATTTCAACTATCGCGGACCGGTCGGCAGCTATGCCAGTGTCTTCAGGACCAGCCCGGTCTTCCCGGGCTGGAACCTGCTCTCGATCTATCCCACCGGCTTCACCCCGCACTTCGGCAGCGAGGACAAGGATGTCAGCCTGGTCGCCGGGGCGAAGACCACATTCGCCAGCGGCCTGAAGCTGGACGCCAGCGTCGGCTATGGCCGCAACCGCATCGACTATTCGATGACCAATTCCATCAATGCGTCCCTGGGCCCCAACAGCCCGACATCCTTCAATGACGGTGCCGTCGAACAGGTCGAGACCACCTTCAATTTCGACGGATCCCAGCCCCTGACCCTTGCCGGCCTGTCCCAGCCCCTGGTCCTGGCCTTCGGTGCGGAATACAG
>CAIYSH010000449.1 GCA_903928755.1 uncultured Alphaproteobacteria bacterium
CCTCAGCCAAGTAAGATAAGTAGCATTCTCGACGAGGTCAGAACCACGCTCGGGGTGACGGGGGGCAATCACCATAAGGGCACCCAGGTCTGCCGCAGCCTGACAGATCAGAACCTCCTCTCCCGGATGGGTGTTGGAGGCCAGCAGGACCAGCCGGTCGCTGCTGGCAGATTTCAGGGTCTTCAGCTCTGCCGGGTCAAAGGAAAGGGGATCCCCAAGCCGTTTCAGATTCGCGTGGGGACCGATGTTTGCGCCCAGTTCTGAAAGCCGTCTGGCCGTGGCTGAATCCTGAGGAAGGACCGTGACGAAGGACCCCAGCAGACGTCTGGCGGCTGACGGCCAGCGCCCCCACCCCCTGGCGCTCTTTTCCGTCATCCGGGCCGAGGCCAGAACCAGCTGCACACCCCGGCCCTGCGCCCCGAGAATCAGGTTCGGCCAGAGTTCGCTCTCCACCAGAACGCCCACCTTTGGCTTCCAGTGCTCAAGAAACCGCTTTACCGCGCCAGGTGTGTCAACAGGGGCATACTGGTAGATGACGCCTTCAGGCAGGCGCCTGGCCAGCAGCTCGGCCGAGGTGCGGGTCCCGGAGGTGACCAGCAGGGTCAGATCTGGTCTGGCCTGCTTCAGCGCCAGGACCAGGGGCAGCAGGGACTGGCTCTCACCGACGCTGACGCCGTGCAGCCAGACCAGATGTCCATCAGGGCGAGACAGGGTCGGGCAGCCGAAGCGTTCACCTATGCGGACAGGGTCCTCTTTTCCACGTTTCGCCCGACCCCGGAGGATCGAAGGAACCGCGGGTTCCAGCAGGCCGGTAACGACCCGATAGAGTCCCAGCCACATGCCTAGACCGTTTCTGCCGGTGAGAGACGACACAGGGCAGCATCCCCTGTCTCGATCTGCAGTGTGCAATGACCAATATGGAACCGGTCTGCCAGTCCTTCACAGGTTCCATGCAGGAAGCCATCGGGATCGGAATTCTCGGGCCGGGTCAGGTGAACCGTCAGGGCGGTCTCGGTGGTGCTCATGGCCCAAATGTGCAGGTCATGGACGTCTGTGACACCGGGGCGATGCGCCAGCCAGGTGCGGACGGCTGCCACATCGACATTCCTTGGTGCGGCGTCCATGGCCAGATCAACGGAGTCGCGCAGGAGGCCCCAGGTGCCGATGACAATCACGCCAGCGATGATCAGGCTGAGCGCCGGGTCCAGCCAGACAAAGCCGCCGCTCACCATCATCACGCCTGCGCCGACGACGACTGCCAGGGATACGGCCGCATCCGTAGCCATATGCAGGAAGGCTCCCCGGATATTCAGGTCTTCCTGGCCGCGCAGGAACATCAGGGCGGTCGCCGTATTGATCAGGACACCGATAGCGGCAGTGATCATGACGGGAAGGGTGGCGATGGCCGTGGGCTCCATCAGCCGCCTCGCGGACTCAGAGGCTATGATCCCGACGGCGATCAGCAGGAGAACCGCATTGCCCAGTGATGCCAGAATGGTGCCCTTGCGCAGGCCATAGGTCCGACGCGCGCTCGGTGCCCGCCGCGCCATGATCGAAGCCCCCCAGGCCATGAGCAGGGCCATGACGTCAGAGAAATTGTGTCCGGCGTCTGCCAGCAGGGCAAGGGAATGTGAACTGAGCCCGACCAGAACCTCGATCAGCACAAACCCGGTGTTCAGTCCGACACCGACGGCAAATGAGAGTCCGAAATCCTTGGGCGCATGGCTGTGCCCATGATGGCCATGGTCGTGATGATGATGGTCAGGGCCCCCGTGATCGTGATCGTGATCATGGTCGTGGTGGTTTTCGCCATGATCGTGATGGGCGTCATGAGTCATCAGCAGGACTTTCCGGGCGATTGGGCGGACAGCGCTTCGGCCCTGCGGGCCACGGCGCTGAGGGCCTTGGACCAGTCGCGACCCAGTTGCGCAATGGCCGCTTCGTCGGCGTCTGCCGGAATGTGGTAGGGACCGTCCCAGGTGACCACCCCTCGACCAAAAGGTGCCCCCAGCATGACCTTGTCCCAGGTGTTCAGCAGGATGTGCGGTGACACCGCTATCCCGGTCAGGAAAACCGGCGCGCCGGTGCGCTTTGCGATTTGCAGTGCACCCAGGGCCATGACTTCATTGGGCCCGCGGGGGCCATCGGGGGTCACCAGAAGGACGGCACCGTCATCGACCGACTTTATGGCTTCCCGGAAGCCCGCCACGGCTTGCCGCGCCTTGGTGGCGTCGCCTTTTTTGGCTGAAGACATGCGGATCGACGGAAAGCCCATGCGCACAAGCGCCAGGGCGAGGAATTCCCCGTCCGCCGAGGGCGAGACCAGGCACTGCTTCTTGGGTTTGCGGGCCCAGAGGTCAGCCAGAAAACCCCAGATGGGAATGCGGCTGTGCCAGACCAGATTGATCACGCCAAGATCGGAGTCGACATAGGGCAGGACCTTGTCCAGGCCTTCGTGTCGCCAGCGGACCGTGCGGTGGATGAGGGCGATATAGGTGGCCAGGATCCAGCCCAGCAGGGCCTGCACCTTCGGGCTTCGCAGCAGCTTCTTCACGGGCTTGTCTCCCCGGCAGGCTCTGTAGCCTGGGAGCTGGCCAGCCTGGCATAGAGACCCTGCAGGGCCATCAGGTCGTTATGGGTGCCGGTTTCGACGATACTGCCCTGGTCGATCACATGGATTCTATCGGCATGGCGGACCGTTGAAAGGCGGTGGGCAATCAGCATTGTCGTCCGGCCTGCCATGAGCCGGCCCAGCGCCATCTGCACCTGGGCTTCGCTTTCCGTATCGAGGGCGCTGGTCGCTTCATCCAGCAGCAGGATGGGGGCGTTTTTAAGAAAGGCGCGGGCGATGGCAATCCTCTGTCTCTGGCCGCCGGACAGGCGGGCACCCGCCTCGCCGACCAGGGTGTCGTAGCCATTGGGCAGGGCGAGGATGAAGTCATGGGCCGCCGCCGCGGTGGCCGCCGCCTCGATCTCCACAGAGGCCGCTTCAGGTCTGGCATAGGCGATGTTGGCGCGGATTGTGTCATCAAACAGAAAGGGCTCCTGGGTGACCAGGGCGATCTGGTTTCGCAGGGACGACAATGTGACCTCGCGGATGTCCGCCCCGTCCACGCAGACCCTTCCCCGGGTGACATCGTAAAACCGGGGGATGAGGTTGAGCAGGGTCGACTTGCCGCCGCCGGAGGGTCCGACCAGGGCCACGGTCTCGCCGCGCCGGACCGTCAGGTTGATGTTGTCCAGTATGGAGGGGCCGTCACCATAGGCGAAGCCGACATCTTCGAAGGTGATGGTGGCCTGACCCGGGGCCAGGGGCTTTGCATTTGCCCGATCCCGGATCTCCGGCTCGATGTCCAGGGCCCTGAACAGGCGTCGCGCCGCCGACAGTCCCTCGGCAAACACGGTCTGCAGATTGGCCAGTTGTCTCAGGGACTGTGACGCCAGACCCAGGGCCCCGATGAAGGCGACGAAGGCCCCGACATTCATACCGCCAGACTGGGACCTCCAGCCGGCATAGGCGATGACCGCCGCCGTGATCAGGGTCATCAGGGTTTCAGTGGCCGGTGCCGCCCTGGCCCGGGCATTTGCTCCCTGTACCAGATGAGCCTGGCGTCGCTGGACCACCGCGGCCACCCGACCTTCTTCATAGGCTTCACGGTTTTCGATTTTCACCACCCGGACCCCGTCCAGGCTCTCCATGACTGCGGTGGAGAGGGCCGAGGTCTCGGCCATGGCCCCTTTTGCCGCCTTTGAGGTCCGCCTGGCGAACCGGCGCATGATCCCTGTGGCCAGGGGGGCTGCAACCAGCAGGGTCAGGGACAGATAGAGGTCGTTGGCGACCATGACCGTCACTGCACCGAGCACGGTCAGCAGGTGCTGGGTGTAGTTGATCACCCCCGAGGTTGCCGCCTCGCGGATCAGGCCCGCGTCATAGAGGACGGAAGAGACATATTCTCCGGAATGCTGGGTTCGCAGCCGGGCGAGGTCGGCACGCACCAGCCGGCCAAACAGCTGGACCTGGATCTGGCCCACTACGGCATTGCCCATTTCGTTGACCAGGGAGGCCTGGATGACCTGTGCCAGGCCACGGCTGAGCGCCAATACCGCAATGGTCACCGGGATGACCAACAGGGCGCCGGGCCTGTGATTGACAATCAGGTCGTTGATCGCAGGCTCGAGAATCTGGATCAGCTTGGCGCTCAGCGCCGCGACGATGATGGCCGCGACCATGGCACCAGACCAGGTTCTCCAGCGCGGTGCCATATAGATCCGCGCAATCCGACCGGTCAGGGCGCGGGCCGATGTATCGGCAGGCTCTGGAGCGGTGATTGTCATGATGCTGGGGTCGGCTGTCAGGGCGTCGAAGTCAAGATGGGCGATGAGGACAACCGCATGGAATGCTTCCGTTTGGCGGCCGAAGCCCTTAATCAGGAAGGCCATCCCAGCCGGAGTTTCCCTTGGCCGATTTTGACCTGACCACCAAACAAGGCCGATTTCGGACCTATCTGGATTATCTCTGGAATGATCATGCCTATCTGCGCCTGAAATTCCGCAATGCCCACTGGGTGTCGGAAGAACTGGTTCGCACCAACCAGCCCTGGCCTTTTCAGCTGGAGCAATGGAAGGCCGAGGGAATCAGGACCATCGTCAACCTGCGTGGGGGGTTCGATGCCA
>CAIYSH010000450.1 GCA_903928755.1 uncultured Alphaproteobacteria bacterium
GCGCCTCGCCAGGCGGATCTGCAAGGGTCCGCCTGGTGAGCTCTTTGAATGACTGGGTGATTTTTGCCGCGTGAGGTCGGCAATTTCTTCCCCCAGCCCCCGTAGCTCGGCAGAAATTGCCGGGAAAATACGTCCCTAACAAGGGTTTAATCTCACTATTTCAACATCTTATAGCGAGGCAATGCCCCGTGGGCGTTTGGCCCGCCCTTTGCAGGTAAAGGCAACGGAGCAAAACGCTCCAAGCCATCAAAACGATGGTGACCGACCTTTAAAATAAGGGTTTCATACCATGCCTTTGAGCATCAATAATAACCAGCAGGCTCAGACTGCTCTCCAGAACCTGAACACGACCCAAAGCGATCTGGCCATCACAATGCGACGGATCAGCACGGGGCAAAAGGTTTCCCAAGCTTCCGACAATGGTGCCATCTTCGCCATCGCGCAAAATCAGCGCGGCACGGCGCGGGTCTATGACACGGTGATCGAGTCCCTCAACCGGGTTCAATCGACCGTGGATGTGGCCTCTGCTGCCGCCACTGTGGTTTCCGACCTGCTTCTTCAGATGAAGGAAAAGGCCCTTGCGGCTGCGGATGCCTCGGTGGATTCGAGCTCCCGCTCGATCTTCAGCACGGACTTTGTCGCCTTGCGCGACCAGCTGACGAAGGCCGTGAACAATGCCACCTTCAATGGTGTGAACCTGCTTTCCTCAACCCAGTCCGCGATCTCTGCCCTGGCCAGTGATACAGGGACGAGCAAGATCACCGTTGCAACCGCGACGCTGAGTCTCAGCAGCAACAATGTGACGGTAACAGCGACAACGACCATTGGAACAACGGCTCTTGCAACGGCAGCATTGACTCTGGTCAATGCCTCAATCGGGAAGGTTTCAACCGTCCTTGCCAACCTGGGCACGAAATCCAGGATTATCGGTCAGCATCGAGATTTCATAGCCAAGCTGAAAGATGCCGTTGATTCAGGTATCGCCAATATCACGGATGCCGATCTCTCAAGGGAAAGTGCAAAACTGCAGTCCCTGCAGACAAAACAGCAGTTGGGTTATCAGTCCCTGTCGATTGCGAACTCTTCATCGCAGAGCATTCTCAGTCTTTTCCGCTAGGGATTTGAGAACCTATAGTTGAGATAGGCCCATAAAAATGGCGGGGAGGGCAACTTCCCCGCCATACTGCCCCTCTATCGATAGCGATACGGGGCGCAGTTCCTCGGAGTTTGGAGAAATGGAAAACAGACTTTCTATCGTACCAGTTCCTGCAGACGTGACGAACTCGGCGGCTCCGGTTCGGCCGGCTACAGATCCAGCCATGGCAGAAGCGCCCGTTGCGGCAGATACCGGAAATCCGGCTGTCAACCTTGATCGGACGAAGGCCAAGGACGAGATTGGGCAAAAGCTTGTCACGCCCGGCCCGCTGGAGTCGAAAATTGCCGCTGGCCAGATCAACGAGTCCGACCTTCGTCTCGTGATCGAAGAGGACAAGGGCAGTTACATCTACAAGACGGTCAACCGGGTCACCGGGGAAACCGTGTCGCAATATCCCCGTGAGGACGTGGTTAGGATGCGGGATTCGTCCGACTACACGGCGGGCAGGATCGTCAACGCCAAAGCCTAGAGCCGCCCTGTCAGTGGGCTGGGCCAGCTGTTTTACCCGTCGCCGTGATCCGGCTGGCGGGCGTTTGCGTTTCGACGTTAACCTTCTGCTCACCATAACTTCCTAAGTCCATGGTCAATCACCCTCGGTGCAGCGACTCGCAGTAGCAGGTCGGTTCCGAGCCGGTCGCGCCATGGAGTCCAGAATGACCATAAGCGTTCGCAGTAATAACCCGGCTCTCGTGGCCCTGCAGAATCTCAACTCCAACCAGGAAAGCCTCTCCACGGTCCAGAACCGTGTCAGTTCCGGTCTTGCTGTGGCCCAGGCCAGGGATGGCGGGGCGGTATGGGCGGTTGCTCAGGGGCAAAGGTCTGACCTGAACGCCCTGGCTGCGGTCAGGATGAGTTTGGACCGCGCCCAGTCCATCGCTGATGTGGCGTCGACGGCAGGGACAACGGTTTCCAATCTGCTGTTGGAAATGAAGGAAAAGGTTCTCGCTGCGACGGACACCAGTCTGGATTCGACGTCCCGCGGGCTGCTGGACAACGATTTCAAGTCCCTGCTCAAACAGGTTTCGCAGATCATTCAGGATGCGACCTTCGACGGTGCAAATCTTCTGAATGGCAGCTCTGCATCCCTGCGCTTCATGGCAAACGCCGATTCAAGCTCCTTCATTACCCTGTCTGGTCAGGATATGACCCTGGGGGGTGCCATCATGACCCTGGCTTCGACAGCGTCGATTTCCACGGCGACCCTGGCCAGTTCGGTCATGACGACGCTGGCCTCTACAATCACGAATGTGAACCAGGCACTCGGCAATCTCGGATCTCAGTCGAGGCAGATCTCGGCTCACAATTCATTTGTGTCGCGGCTGGATGATGCGCTGACCTCGGGCATCGGAAACCTGGTGGATGCGAACATGTCCAAGGAGAGCGCCAGATTGCAGGCTCTGCAGATACAGCAGCAGCTGGGGACCCAGGCCCTGTCTATCGCCAACCAGGCACCGTCCACAATTCTGTCGCTGTTCAGATAAGCCCCGCAATGGTTGGCAATTTTACCTAGCGTAAATCCTTACGGCCTAATGAAATAGAACCGGGCAGAGGTCCGTGGACAGTTTGTCATGGCGCTGAATATCAATGCCGATATGGTCGGGGGGCTCTTTGGCTTCGGCAATTCGACCAATACGTCTACCGATCCTGTGGGGATCGATACGTCCGTGCTTGCCAGTCTGAACAGGCAACCCTCCGCGTCATCCTCGTCGGCCAAGAAGAAATATGCCCCGACCGCACCTTGGGCCTACACCGCCTCGGTCAATCCGGCCAATGACGCCAAAGCGCTCACTGTCGCAGCAAAGGCAGCTCTTGAAGGGGGGAAGCTCATCAATGAGAATGCGGCAAAGCTCGACCTTCCTGGCGTCAGCGACGACTACAAGAAGCTCTTCGCCCTCTATAACGGGCTGAACACCCTGACCGGCATTGCCGACCAGATCAAGGTCAAGGATCTGACAGAGCTCCAGAAAAAGCAGATCAAGTCGACCTTTGCCAAGGGGCTTGCCGAGGTGAATGCTTACGCCGCGTCGGTCAAATTCAAGAGTATCCGTATTACGGAAGGCGATACGGTTACGACCGCAAGATCGACGGTTTCTGTTGGCCAGAAAACCACGAGTTACTCAACACCACCACTGGTGACGGGCAGTTCCTCAAATCTAGTCGATTCCTTCCAGGGCGATGTTCGGTTCAATATGTCGATCCTGCGCGCGGGAACGACCCACGACATCGCAGTTGATCTGTCCGAAATGGGTTCGACTCCCCGCAACCTCGTGAATGTCACGGCCTATCTGAATGACAAGTTGTCGGCGGCTGGAGTGGGAACACGGGTTGCGGTGGACCGGATTCCCGGAAGCGACAAGACCATCATGGTTGGCGGCAAACCGGTGAAAAATGGCACCAATCCTGTTTCCTATGCCATGAAGTTCAATCTGGATTCCGGTGATACGATCACCATGTCGCCTGTGGTCACGGAGCCCGCTGTCTATATTGCCCAGGCTGCAGGCGATCCAAATCCGGACAAGAAACCCCTGACCAATGACGGCAAACTCACCCAGCAGTTGATCAAGGTTCAGGCTGACGAGTCGTTGTTTTCAGCGCCGGTGCAAAAGTCCGGTGAGGCCAACTATTTTGATGGGCGGGTCTGGTCCAAGGACCTGCCGTCCAGTGTCGGCGTTGTCCATGCCACTCAGGTAGGGCCAGACGGAGCTTTATATACCCTGTCCGACGCGACGGCCACCGTAGACGGTCAGGCACTCAAGGGGACGCAGGATGCCGTCCTGCAGAAATACGACTCCGCCGGCAAGCTTCTGTTCACCCGGACCCTTGGGGCCAAGGCCAGCGCCTCGGGTCTGACCATGGCCATTTCGTCGGACGGCACGATTGCAATCGCTGGGAAGACCAATGGAGGCATTGGCGGGGCGACGACAGGGACTTTGAATTCCCCTGATGCCACGACCTCTGATAGTTTTGTAACCACCTATAACGCGGCCGGTGAGGAACTCTGGACCGTCAGCCGCGGTGGGCGGACAGACGATGAAGCCACCAATCTGGCGTTTGGCGCGGATGGCACGGTCTATGTGGCCGGGAGGGCGCAATCTGCGCTCCCTGGCGCGACGGAGGTGGGGGGCTGGGATACCTATATCGAGGCATTCAGGGCTGATGCCAAGGGCAAGCCCCAGACGGTCTTTACCCAGAACGTTGGCACGACAGGAACCGACAGGCCCTCTGGCCTGGTGGTCGATGGGTCATCCATCATCCTGGCGAACAATGAAGTCGGGCACGGGGTGCTCTATCGATTCGACGTCTCCACCACCACACCTACCCAGACGGCACGTCTGGATCTTGGTGACCTTGCTGGCGGTTCCATTGTCGGTCTTGCGATCAATGGGGGCGCGCTTGTGATCGGCGGGAGCACAGGGAATGCAGCCCTTGCAACTGGTGCTGTCGTCAACAAGAACACCCTCAGCGGTGGCCGAGATGGCTTTATTGCTCAGATCCAGACGTCTCTGGCGGTTACGGGCTCGAATACCCTTAGCTTTTATGGCGGGACCGGTGACGATCAGGTCTCGGGTATGGCTGTGTCGGGTGGCAAGGTGTTCCTGACAGGGCAGGTCGGCTCGGATCTGCCCGGGGGGCAGGCCGCCGTCGGAACCAAGGACGGGTTCATCGCCCAGATTGATCCTGCGACCGGCGCGGTCGGCTGGTCGCGGCGCTATTCCTCCAAGGCCGGTTTTGTGTCGCCGACGGCCATTGCAGTCGACGCGACAGGGGCCAGCGTTCTGGACCGGCTGGGTTTGCCCAAGGGTGTCATGGGTGCGGTAGGCTCCAAGCAGCTGTCGGCTGCAAGCTCCCTGCGGCCCGGCGATTCTTTCCAGATCAAGGCTGGTGCCTTTGGGACCAAGGCCACGATCACCATTGCCGATGGAGAGACCCTGGATACCCTTGCGGCCAAGGTTACCCATGCCGTCGGGGGCATGGCGATCGTTGCGAGCACGCTTTCTGAAAATGGCAGGAACCTCTCGATCAAACCTGCCGGCAATTTTGCGACAGTGGAGTTGTTTGGCGGGCCGGCAGGCAAGGATGCCCTGATTGGCCTTGGCCTCCCGGATGGGGTCGTGCGAACCACGTTGGTTTCAAAAAGTGGAAAGCTCCTCCCCGGCGATGGAAAAGGCCAGATTTACGGACTGAAACTCGATCAGCAGATAAACCTCGACTCGGACATGGCGATTTCCCATACCGCAGCCGAGCTCACGACCGCACTGGGTGTCGTCCGACAGGCCTACAAGGATCTCCAGACAGCGGCAACGCCCAGGTCCGTCACGACCGCAGCAGCGACGTCCAGCAAGCCGGCTCCAGCATACCTGACCGCGCAAATCGCGAATTACCAGCAGGCCCTGTTACGCCTCGGCGGCTGAGACCAGCCTTGAAACGGGTGCGGGACGGGTCTAGAGCTGGCCTCTGAATGGGGAGGTCGAGCGGATGGCTATTGGCTTTATCATTCTGAA
>CAIYSH010000451.1 GCA_903928755.1 uncultured Alphaproteobacteria bacterium
AGCTTGCCGGTGAAATAGGAAAGCTTCAACCCGTGCAGGGCATAGGACTGAGCCATCAAACCGGGCGCTTCCGTCGCCGGAGCCAGACCCAGCCGGCCATCAGGGCGACCAGCCCAGCAAGGGCCGCCCCAAGGGCCGGCATGGCGAAACCGAGCTGGCGCATGATGACGTTCTGGCCCACCTGCTTCTGGCTGTTATAGCCTTCAGGAAGCGGCTGCACGCCCACCCGGCGTTCATAGGCTGCATAGTCGGCCTGCATGGATCTGAAGACATCGGGCTGGTCGCGGGAGCGGTCGTTCGTCTCGCCAGGATCGGTGGCCATGTCGTACAACCGCCATTGCCCGTCGCCAATGGGCGCCATGTTGCGCACGATTTTCCATGGACCTCGAAACAGGGCCGCATTGCCCGATACTTCCATGCCCACGGCCTGGTCGGCGGGGTGGGCCACGGCCGTGCCATCGGTCAGCACGGCGCGCAGGCTGCGTCCATCCAGGGACACCGATCCGGCGGGGGCTGACGGTGCCGAGACAAGGTCGAGTATGGTTGGGGTTACGTCGGTCACAAAGGTTGCCGCAGAGACCCGGCCTGCCGGCGCGATCCCGGGCCCTGACATGATCAGGGGCACATGGATGCCGCCCTCCGAGGTGTAGAACTTGTAGAGGCTGCCCGGCGAAGAAATGGCAGAGGCCCAGTCCGGGCCAATGAAGTTCAGACTGCCCGCTTCGCCAAGGGTCTGCAGATTCCGGTCATAGCCATGCTGGGACATCCACATGTCCATACCGGGCGAATGAACAGGATCGCTGGGTTCGGGGCCGTTGTCGGAGGTGACGACGAACAGGGTGTTCTCAAGTTCACCCCGCGCCTGGAGGTGGCTGATCAGCCGACCAATGCTGGCATCCATCGCCTCCAGCATGCCGGAATAGACTTCCATGCTGCGCGCATAGGTGCGTCGGTCATTTGCAGACAGGCTCGCCCAGGCCCTGGCAATCTTCGGCATGTCCTGGGCCTGCGCTCCGGGCGGCAATATCCCCAGCGCCCGCGCACGGGCTGTACGCTGACGGCGGAGTTCTACCCAGCCAGCGTCGAAACGGCCGCGATAGTGGTCGCTATACTGGCGCGGGGCCTGAACCGGGATGTGCACGGCCTGGAAGGCGAGATAGGCCAGGAAGGGCTGCGCCCCGGCCGGCTTTTCGTCCAGATACCCGATCATCCGGTCCACCAGCAGGTCGGACGAATAATAGCTTGCAGGCATCCGGGCGCGCACACCGTCCTCGAACCAGGGCGCGTCGGCATAGTAAGGCATGTAGGGCTTGGCCGCCCAGTTGTCGGCACCGGAGGCATCGAGGGCCAGGGAGCGGTCAAACCCATGGCCGTTCGGCAGTTGTCCCTTGCCATGCCCCAGGTGCCATTTGCCGGCCATCAGGGTTCGGTAGCCAGCCTGTTTCAGCCGATCGGCTACGGTCAGAACACCGGGTTCAATATGAAGGCCATAGCCTGGCTTGCCCCTTTGCGAGGCCGGCAGCACTTCTTCGATGGTCGCAACGCCGGCGCGGTGATTGTCCACGCCTGTGAGCAACATGGCCCGAGACGGCGAGCACAGGGGCGAGGTGTGATAGCCGGTGAACATGGCCCCCTGCCCGGCCAGCCGGTCGATATTGGGGGTGTGTGCCTCGCCCCCGAAGGCCCCGAAATCCATCAGAGCGGAATCATCGACAAGGATCATCACCACATTGGGGCGCCTGGGTGTCGCCGCGACGGGACCGGCCGCAAGCACGCCTGGCAGGGCGGTCAGCAACAGTCCTGCGGCGAACCTCCCTGCCCACCCATTCAACTGCAGCATTCGGAACTCCAAGCCTCATTGGCGACCATGGCTGATTTTGTGGCATGGATAGTGTCATTAGGTCAACGCAGACCCGGCCTGGGTGTCGTCTCCCTGCCTTGAAGGCGGCAGGGATCCTGCCTCCCCCCCCCTGAACTGGCCCCTGAACTGGCCCCTTGGCAGAAGGTCCTAAAAGGTGGAGCTTGGAACAACCACACACGGGGCGGGGACGTTAAGATGCAGGTTTTACCTTGGTTCCTGAATTTCGAATTCAACCGTCGGGCCCGGCGGTCTCACGTCTGGGCTAATTTCTTTGCCTGGATCGGGGTCTTTATCGGCCTCGTCGTGATTTTATCCCTTTCAGGCGCGGCCAAGGAGGATGCATCAGCCAATCCTGTCGTCGTGCTGATTATCATCGTGGCGATCATCGCGCGGATGATTGACGGTCTGGCGATGACCTTTCGAAGGGCACACGACACATCCCGGTCTGGCTGGATCTGGATCCTCTGCTGGATCCCCCTGATAAACCTGCTGCCGCTCTACTGGCTCTATATCCAGGACAGCGATCAGGGGCCGAACAAGTATGGCCCGGCGGTCAAGGAATTCTATGTGCCTCCAGCGGATTAGGGCTTTCGAAGGGACAATCGGATGTCTTCAACGTCGAACATGAACATGATGGACCTCGGTCTGTTTTCAGGGCAGCGCCAGTACGGGAATTTTTCGCGCTTCAAGGAAATCCTGCCTGTCAGACGTATGGCCGCCTCACCTGTGCCCTTCCCGTTTCCGGCCGGTCCGGCGGCAGCCTTGCCTGACAGCTATGAATTTGACGGCGCCCTGCATGCCACGCAGGCCTTCCTGGAGGAAACCGATACCTCGGCCATCCTGGTCCTGCAGGACGGGAGGGTCCGTCATGAGCTCTACAGGTTGAGTGGCGGGCGTCATGTCCAATGGATTTCATGGTCGGTGGCCAAGAGCTTCGTGTCAGCGCTGGTCGGTATTGCTCTGGCCGAAGGACATATCCGCAGCATTACCGATGCGATCAGTGACTACATCCCGGTCAACCCCGGCTCGGCCTATGACGGCGTGAGCATCAGGGACGTGTTGCAAATGTCCTCAGGCGCACGCTGGAACGAAGATTACAATGATCCGGCGTCTGATGTCTTCCGCCTGGGGGCGACCATGGCGGGGGCCATGACGCTTGATGCCTTTGTGGCGACCATGACCCCGGAGGCGGCACCGGGCACTGTGTGTCGTTACAATTCCGGCGACACCCAGGCCCTGGGGGCCATGTTGGTCAGCGCCACGGGACGTTCCCTGACCGACTACATGCAGGAAAAGCTGTGTGGTCCCCTGGGCTTTGAATCCGACAGTTTCTGGCTGGTCGATCCGGCCGGCATGGAAATGGCCTTTGCGGGCCTGAACCTGACAGCCCGCGATTTCGCCCGGCTCGGTGAACTTTACCGTAACGGCGGGCGCTGGAATGGTCAGCAGATCGTGCCGGAGGCCTGGGTCATGGCCTCGATCCGCGCGGATGCCGCACACCTGGAGCCCGGCCAACCGATCCTTGCAGATCATCCGCTCGACCTGGGTTACGGCTATCAATGGTGGCTGCCCTCAGGCGATCGTGGGGAGTTCACCGCCATGGGGATCTACAACCAGTTGGTCTATGTCGATCCGTCGCGGGCGGTTGTGATCGTCAAGCTATCGGCAAATCCCGCCTATGGCACCAGTATGGAAGAGCGCACAAACCGGGAATACGAAAACATCGCCCTGCTCCGAGCCATTGCTGCGGCTCTGGATTAGGTCGGGCTATCCTTTCGGAATACCGCAAGGGTGCACCCTGAAAACCGACCGGGTCAGCCCTGGGCCGCAAGGGCCTTGCATATGTCGGCTTCGAGCGCCGATGGAGCTGCCATCGGGCCATAGCGACCGAGGACCTGGCCGTCTCGTCCGATCAGGAACTTGGTGAAATTCCATTTGATCGCCTTGCCCAGCAATCCGCCCTTCTGCTGTTTGAGATGATTGAACAGGGGATCGGCCTTTGGACCATTGACCTCTATCTTGCCCAGGACCGGAAAGGTCACGTCATAGGTCAGGGAACAGAAATTGGCGATTTCAGCAGCGTCACCGGGTTCCTGTGCCCCGAACTGGTTACAGGGGAAGCCCAGGACTGCAAACCCGTCTCCGCGGTATCTGCGGTAGAGGTCTTCGAGGCCTTCGTATTGTGGTGTGAAACCGCATTTCGATGCGGTGTTTACGATCAGGACAACCTGGCCGGCATAATTGGCCAAAGGCGTCATTGAGCCATCTGCAGCCTGGACGGAAAATGCGTAAATATCGCTCATGGTCAGGCTCCTGAAACCCGGGGGAGATCCCCAAATCGAGGTCTTGTATCACTCCTGGTGATCTCTCCCTGACAGATGGCTGCGTCAAGGAGGAAACCCGTCAATTCGGCTGCCCTTGTAACCTCGGCCCCTCCGCGCTTGTCTGGAGGCATGAAAACCACGACTCAGACAGAAACCATGCCCATGCAAAAACTTCTGACCATCATGGCGCGTCTGCGGCACAGGGAGGAGGGTTGCCCCTGGGATCTGGAACAGACCTTTGAGACCATAGCCCCCTATACCGTCGAAGAAGCCTATGAGGTTGCCGATGCCATCCAGCGCAACGACTTAATAGACCTGCGGGACGAGCTTGGCGACCTGCTGTTTCAGGTGGTCTTCCATGCCCGCATGGCAGAAGAAGAAGGGGCCTTCGTCTTCGAAGATGTGGTCGAAGCCATATGCGCCAAGATGATCCGGCGTCATCCCCATATCTTCGGCAATGCGCCACCTCGCACCGGTGCGGAACAGGTCGAGGCCTGGGATGCCATCAAGGCGCAGGAACGCGCGCAGAAGGGCGGCACATCCGGACTGCTCGATGACATTCCCCATGGCATGCCTGCCCTGAGCCGGGCCGTGAAGCTGTCGCGGCGTGCGGCGGGAGTCGGCTTTGTCTGGCCTTCCGTAGCGGAGGTGCTGGCAAAGCTGGACGAAGAAGTCGAGGAACTGAAGGTCGAGATCGCCGCCTCCGACAAGGCGCGAGCACGGGATGAACTTGGTGATGTCCTGTTTGTGGTCGCCAATATCGCCCGGACCCTGGACATCGACCCTGAAGATGCCCTGCGCCAGTCAAATGCCAAGTTTGAAAGACGGTTCGGCTACATTGAAACCGAGTTGCGGCAAAGGGGACGGTCTCCCCAGTCCTCAGACCTGACAGAAATGGACGAGCTCTGGAACGCCGCAAAGCAGACCGAGAAGGCGCTTCGATAGACCCGGGCCTTGATCCCCAAAGTCAGAGGGAACGGGGCTCGAGTTTCGGGAAGACCTGCTCGAACTGTCCCAGGGCCTGTTCGCTGAGGCTGACGGCGACATAGATTTCACCATCAGGGGCATCGCTGCGGCTCAATATGCGACCATGACGATAGAGCCAGGCAAGGGCGGCACCCTCCCCGACCGGAATATCGATACCGACCGGCGCAGCCTCATCGACCAAATCGGCAATCATACCGAGAAGGATGTCGCAGCCTTCGCCCGACACGGCCGAAACCGGCACGGCAGGAGGTGATGATCTCAGGGCGTCGCCCCGCAGGTTTTCCCGGCCTTCGACCTCTGTCAGGTCCAGCTTGTTCCAGACCTCGATGACCCGCCGCTCATTCATCTCCACCCCGAGACGGGAGAGAACCTTGCGGACGTCCTGGGCCTGGGCGTCTGTCTCTTCGCTGGAAATATCCCTGACGTGGAGGATGACGTCAGCTTCCTTGACCTCCTCAAGGGTGGCACGGAAGGCTTCCACCAGCTCATGGGGCAGGTCCGAGATGAAGCCGACCGTGTCCGACAGAACGGCCGGTCGACCATCAGGAAGTTTCAGGGTTCTGAGGGTAGGATCCAGTGTGGCAAACAGCATGTCCTGGGCGACCACATCGGATCTGGTCAGGCGATTGAACAGGGTCGATTTGCC
>CAIYSH010000452.1 GCA_903928755.1 uncultured Alphaproteobacteria bacterium
CCTGGCCGGCCTGCTCGGCGATTCAGGGGACCTGGCCGCGGCGGCCAGACGCCTGGACCTCTATGCTGAAGAGGGCGACGGCCAGTGGTCAGGCGAGCCTGCCCCCGGGGGCGGCTATGCCTTTGCCAGGATCAAGCGCGGCGTGACCGAAAAGGTCGTGCTGGATGAGCAGCTGCTGAATGCCGCAGACGCTCGGCGTCTGGCCGAACGGGCTCGGGATCTGGCGGAATTCTTCTCTGCGCCGGGAACCTTTACCCGTCGTGACCGGACGACAACAGTTCGCGGCCCCATTGATCTGGTTGCCGCCGTGATGGATGCCGGCCGTCGCGGCCTGTCCATCCAGCGTTATAAGGGGCTCGGGGAAATGAACCCGGACCAGCTCTGGGAAACCACCCTGGACGCCGATGCCCGCACCCTGCTGCAGGTCAAGGTCAACCACGCCGATGATGCGGACGACATGTTCACCCGGCTGATGGGTGATCTGGTGGAACCGCGCCGCGAGTTCATCCAGGCCAATGCCCTGGACGCCGAGGTCGACGCCTAAAACCGGCTGCGGGACGTGGAGCCGGTCTCTAACCGGTCGCCGTCAGCCTCTTTTCGACCACCGCCATGACCTCTGCGCCATAGCGGGCGAGCTTGCCTTCGCCGACGCCGGAGACAGCCAGCAGGGTCGAAGGTGTACGGGGCTGACGCAGGGCGATCTCTGCCAGGGTGCGATCAGAAAAGATCACATAGGGCGGCACGTGCTGACGTTTGGCCTCGGCCGCCCGCCAGTATCGCAGATCCTCGAACAGCTTCTGGTCGCCGACGGCCAGTTCCACAGCATCCCGGCCGCGCTTGCGGGGCCGGGTCACCATGGCATCGCTGTCTTCAAGTGCCCGGCGCAGGGCGACCTGCCGCTCGCCGCGATAGACGGCGCGAACACCCTCCACATCCCCAAGCCCGATCAGGGGGCGGCCGTCATTGGGGTCTTCCTTCAGGAGGCCGTCGAACAGCAGCTGGTCCACCAGATCCCGCCAGCCTGTGGCACTGAACTCCTTGCCGACCCCGAAGGTCGAAAGCCCGGCCTCGAAGGCTGACGGGTCCTTGGTCTTGCCCAGCAGGTGCTCGACCAGACGCCCCCGCCCGAACCGTCCACCCATGCGATGGGCCGCTGAGAGGGCCTTCTGGGCAGCTTCGGTGGCATCGACGGTCTCGACAGTTCCCAGGCACAGGTCGCACTGACCGCAGGCTTCGACCCCCTCTTCACCGAAATAGCGCCGCACTCCGGCCGCCCGGCAGGAGGCCCCGTCCAGCAGGGCATAGAGCTGGCGGACCTTGCGGTTCTGGACCGATTTCACCTCATCGGAGACCTCGCGGCCGTCAATGCGGCGATAGGCCCAGGCCATGTCAGAGGCCCCATAGAGGGTGATGCCCTCCGCCGGCTCGCCATCCCGGCCGGCCCGGCCGATTTCCTGCCAGTAGGCCTCGATGGAGGCGGGGGGATCGGCATGGATCACATAGCGGACATCAGGCTTGTCGACCCCCATGCCAAAGGCGATGGTGGCCACCATGACCCCGGATTCCGAGGCCAGGAAGTGTTCCAGACGCTCCGCCCTGACCGCCTTGTCCAGACCCGCATGATAGGCCAGGGCCGGAACCCCGGCGCCGCGCAGGGCCTCGGCCAGCTTGTCCGTGCCGTCACGGGAACCGGCATAGATGACCCCGGAACGGTCCGGACGGGCCTCAACCAGTTCGAGCACCCGCTTGTGCCCGGCACCCCGCTTGCGTTCCGCCGACAGGGCCAGTTCCGGCCGGGCGAAACTGGCGACGAATTCTGCGCTGTCATGCAGCTTCAGCTCGGTGCGGATGTCCTCCCGGGTTCGCACATCGGCTGTCGCTGTTACGGCCAGACGGGGAACCTCAGGAAAGATTTCCGCCAGCCGACCCAGCATCCGGTATTCCGGGCGGAAGTCGTGTCCCCACTGACTGACGCAGTGGGCTTCATCAATGGCGATCAGGGACAGGGGCGTGCGTTTCAACCGCTCCATCATGGCCGGGGCCATCAGGCCCTCGGGCGAAACATAGAGCAGGTCCAGCTGACCAGCCTCGATCCTGGCCCAGGTCTCTGACCGCTCCCAGGCCTCGCCGGTAGAATCAATGCGGGCGGCGGCGACACCGGCTTGCAGCAGGCTGGCCACCTGATCGGTCATCAGGGCGATAAGGGGTGAAATCACCAGGCCCAGACCCGGCCGCATCATGGCGGGAATCTGGTAGCAGACGCTCTTGCCGCCGCCGGTGGGCAGGACCGCCAGGGCAGAGCGCCCGGCCAGGATTTCCGAAATCACCTCGGCCTGCCGACCCCGGAATTCCGCGTGTCCGAAGGTCCGGCGCAGGATTTCCCGCGCCTGGGTGAGCGAGGCCGATGACATGTCCCCCCTATGGCGTGCGTCGCTGCGGACGCGAAGGCCTATTCGGCCGCCATCGCCACGGGGGCGGACTGGCTGCCGCGCAGAAGCCGCCCGGGCAGGGCCCCGGTGGGCTCCCCATCGCGATAGGTGATCACGCCGGCCACCAGGGTTGCCACATAGCCACGGGCCCGCTGCACCAGGCGACGGCCCCCGGCTGGCAGGTCATAGGCAACGCCAGGGGCGTCAAGGGTCAGACCCTCATAGTCGATGATGTTGAGATCGGCCCTGTAACCCGGCGCGATGAGTCCCCGGTCAAACAGACCGACAGCCTCTGCCGTATCCCGGGTCTGCATGCGGATCATGGCCTCGAGGGGAATCCTGGCACCGCGCGTCCGGTCACGGGTCCAGTGGGTGATGTTCGAGGTCGGGAAACTGCCATCACAGATCATGCCCACATGGGCACCGCCATCCGACAGGCCCGGCACCGTGTCCCTGTGGGTCAGCATGGCATGGCTGGGGTCCAGGGATCCATCGGCATAGTTCAGGAAGGGCAGGTAGAGCATGCCGGTCCCGCCATTGGACAGCATGTGGTCCAGGGCCAGCTGATCGGGGGTCACCCCCTGGGCCCGGGCCAGGGCGGCCAGGGTCTGGTCAGGGGTCTGCTCATAGTCGGGGCTGGTCCCCATCAGGAACATGGTAGCCCAGTTCCGGGTCAGGCCAGCAGCAATGGCGTGCCCGCCAGCCGGGGTCGCCTGATCCAGGAGAGCGGACTGGAAGGTCTTGTCCTGCAGCCGGGCAAGCCGTTCCGACAAGGGCAGGTCGGCGATCGCCTTGTAGGCCGGGGTATGGCTGAAGGGATTCAGGGTCAGCTCGAAGCCCAGCAGAACCCCCACGGGACGGCCACAGACCTGGGCCTTCATGGGCAGGCCGGCCTCGGTCGCGTCGGTCAGGGCGTCTAGCATGAGGCGCCAGGCATCGGGACCCCGGGCACTCTGGACCAGGCTGAAGGACAGGGGTCGACCGGAGGCCTCGACCATCCGCCGCAACATGGCAAACTCCGCACGGGGATCGGCAAAATCTGACACGACCTGCAGGACCCCCTTGCCGGCCGCAGCAAGGCCCTGGGCAATCCCCGTCAGTTCGTCCTCACCGGCCGTGAGGGTCGGGGTGGGCTGGCCGTCAGAGGTCCGGTGGTTGAGGGTGCGAGAGGTCGAAAACCCAAGGGCGCCTGCCTCGACCGCCTTCTGCGCCAGGGCTGCCATGGCGGCAATATCGGCAGGGGTTGCAGGCTCACGATTGGCCCCGCGCTCGCCCATCACAAAAACCCGCAGGGCCGCATGGGGCAGCTGGGCCCCGATATCCACATCAAAGGCGCGGCGCTCGAGGGCATCAAGATAGTCCGGAAAGCTCTCCCAATTCCAGGGAAGGCCCTCGGTCAGCACCGGAAAGGGAATATCTTCGACCCCCTCCATCAGACGGATCAGCCGGTCATGGTCCTGTGGCCGACAGGGCGCGAAGCCGACACCGCAATTGCCCATGACCACAGTGGTCACCCCGTGCCAGGCCGACGGGGTCATGTGCGCGCCCCAGGTCGCCTGTCCATCATAGTGGGTATGGATATCGACAAAGCCCGGGGTGACCAGTCGACCCGCGGCGTCCAGTTCCTCGACACCACCGCCCGACACAGTCCCCACCTGGACGATACGACCATCCTTGATGGCAATATCTGCGGAAAAAGCAGCACGGCCGGTGCCATCAACCACCGATCCGTTGCGGATCACCAGATCCCACGCGGCCTCTGCATGCTTCGCCATCAACATCTCCCGCCCATTGAACAGTCCCTGCCGGGATTACCGACCCTTAGAGGGGACGGGTCAAGAGGCCGCGGACGGGAGCCGCGACAAACGCGGGCGCGGGACATCAGAATTATCTGTCGGCATGGGCTGAAGCCTTAACCGTGAGAGGTCAGGATGCGGGCCGTTAAGAGTGGAAAGAAGCCGGACCGTGGTGGCGCGATATTATTTTGTAGCGGCGGCCCTGATTGCCGCAATGCTTGGCTTCCTGCTGCCCGTTCCAGGCCAGGAGCCTCACCTCCAGTCCCAGGTACAGACCATTTCTGTCGCCCTGGAGTGATGCGGGGAAACCGGTGCCCGACGCTTTCCAGCCGCACCGACCTTTGGGTTCAGGCTGGTAGGTGTCAAATAAAACAAACAATTCAAAGATTTAATCGAAATCTCCGCACGATGTCCGGTTTCCACCTGTCGGAACTTGCTCTAGCCTGAGCCGGTGAGTCGGACCTTCTATGAATTCTTTGCTGGCGGTGGCATGGCGCGGCTCGGTCTCGGCGCGGGCTGGACCTGTGCCTTGGCCAACGATTTCGACCCCACCAAGGCTGCGGCCTATCGCCGGAACTTTCCGGACGCCGGGCTTCATCTCATCGAAGGCGATGTCTGGGCGCTCACCCCCGGCGACCTGCCAGGTCAGGCCGATCTCGCCTGGGCGTCATCCCCCTGTCAGGATTTCAGCCTGGCCGGCGGGCGGGCCGGACTGGCCGGCGGGCGGTCTTCGGCCTTTTACGGCTTCTGGAAACTCATCGTGGCCCTTGGGTCCGAGGGGCGGGCCCCCAGGATTCTGGTGATCGAAAATGTCACCGGCCTGCTGACCTCCAACGGCGGGGCCGACTTCACCGCCCTGTGCGCAGCTCTGGCAGGGCAGGGATACGCCTACGGGGCCCTGGAAATAGATGCCGCGCCCTTCCTGCCACAGTCCCGGCCCCGGGTCTTTGTCATTGCCGCCAGGGATGGAGCCCGGAGTGGGTTCGAGGGACGGGTCGGTGCCAACCCTTTCAGGACAGCTGCCATTGGACGGGCGTTTGAGCGCCTGCCTGCTGACCTGAAAGTCCACTGGATGGACTGGGCAGGCGCAGCACCCCCCCGACGCAATTCAACCCTCGCCGCCTTGCTGGATCCCGACACCGAGGTCAGGTGGAACACGGCCGCCGAGACCGAACGGCTGATCACCCTGATGAGCCCGAGACATCAGACCCGTATTGCCACTCTTGGGGCATCGGGCGAGCGATCGGTCGGGGCGCTGTTCCGGCGGACCCGGCTTGTGGATGGCCGACGCCAGCAGCGGGCCGAAGTCAGGTTCGACGGTCTGGCCGGTTGCCTGAGAACGCCCCGGGGGGGATCCTCCCGCCAGACCCTGGTGCTGGTGGACAGGGGCCAGGTCCAGTCCCGGCTGATCAGTCCCCGGGAGACAGCGCGGCTGATGGGACTGCCGGAAACCTACATCCTGCCCGGGTCCACCACAGCGGCCCTCCATGTCACCGGCGATGGGGTCGCGGTCCCTGTGGTGGGCTGGCTGGCCCGGGAGATCATCGAACCCCTGCTGGAAGACCTGGAGAAATCTGCAGAGGGGGCCTGTCAGATTTCCTGAACCGCCTTGCCAACAAGCTCCCTTCCAAATCCTGCCGGCAGGATTAAGTTCGATCCAACAGCTGAACCCTGCAGGGACAATCGCCATGGCCACCTATGACGCCTCCAATCACAAGCGGACCGGCCGGGGGAAGATCTACGCCTCGATCATCGATACCATTGGCGATACCCCCCTTGTCGCCCTGCCCAACCTGACCCGGGCCCTGAAGCCGCAGGGCACGGTCCTGGCCAAGCTGGAGTTCTTCAATCCCATTTCGTCGGTCAAGGACCGGATCGGCGTCAGCCTGATCGAGAGCCTTGAGGCCCAGGGTATTCTCAAGCCCGGCTCGACCATTGTGGAACCCACCAGTGGCAATACCGGCATAGCCCTGGCCTTTGTGGCCGCATCCAAGGGCTACAAGCTCATCCTCTGCATGCCCGAGAGCATGTCAGTGGAGCGTCGCAAGATGCTGCTCCTGCTCGGGGCCACGCTGGAATTGACCCCGGCCGAACGGGGCATGGCCGGCGCAGTCGCCCGGGCCCGGGAACTGGTGGAAGCCATTCCAGGCGCCGTCCTGCCACAACAGTTCGACAATGCGGCCAATCCACTCATCCACCGGGTGTCGACGGCCGAAGAGATCTGGAATGACACCGAAGGCAAGGTGGATGCCGTGGTTTCAGGCGTCGGCACCGGTGGCACCATTACCGGAATCGGCCAGGTCCTGAAGGCGCGCAAACCCTCCCTCCGGATGGTGGCGGTCGAGCCGGAAGCCTCACCTGTGCTGTCAGGCGGCCCCCCTGCCCCGCACAAGATTCAGGGAATCGGCGCGGGCTTCGTGCCCTCGATCCTGGACCGGGGCGTGATTGACGAGATCATCCAGGTCTCCAATGACGACAGCTTTGCCATGGCCCGTCGGGTCGCCCGCGAAGAAGGCATTCCGGTGGGTATTTCATCCGGGGCCGCCCTGACGGCAGCTTTCGACCTCGCCGCCAGGGATGAATTCGCCGGCAAGACCATCGTCACCATCATTCCCAGCTTTGCCGAACGCTATCTGTCCACCGCCCTGTTCGACGGACTTTAGGGCGGCGTCAGGCGCGGGGAAGAGCCGAGGGTCGGCGTGCAGGAGGCCCTTGCTCCACAAGGGCAGGCGTTGGATAAGCGGGCCTCTGATCCTGGAAGGCCCTCCCCCATGGCAATCGAACATTTTGACGTCGTTATCATCGGTGCCGGCCTGTCCGGCATCGGGGCGGCCCACCACCTGCAGACCAACTGTCCGGACCGTTCCTATGCCATCCTCGAAGGCCGCCAGGCCATCGGCGGCACATGGGACCTGTTCCGCTATCCCGGCATCCGCTCTGACAGCGACATGTACACCCTGGGCTATGCCTTCAAGCCCTGGACCGAGGCCAAGGCCATAGCTGATGGCCCCTCCATCCTGAAGTATGTGCGGGATACGGCCAGGGACGAAGGGATCGAGCGCCATATCCGCTTCGGCCATCTGGTCCGGAACGCCGCCTGGTCGACCGCCGACGGACGCTGGACCGTCGAAGCGGATGTGGAGGGAAAGCCCGTCCAGATCACCTGCCAGTTCCTGTTCCTGTGTGGCGGCTATTACAATTACGACAAGGGCTACACCCCTGACTTTCCCGGGGCCAAGGACTTCAAGGGCGAGCTGGTGCATCCCCAGCACTGGCCGGAAGGCCTGGATTATGCTGGCAAGCGGGTTGTGGTGATCGGATCGGGCGCCACGGCTGTGACCCTGGTACCGGAAATGGCCAGGACCGCGGCCCACGTCACCATGCTGCAACGGTCACCCACCTATGTGGTCTCCCGGCCTGCAGAGGACGCCATGGCCAACAAGCTGCGCAAGTGGCTGCCCGCCATGCTGGCCTACCGGATCATCCGCTGGCGCAATGTGCTGGGTGGCATGTTCTTCTACCGCCTTGCCCGCAACCGCCCGGACCGGACCAAGGCGGGCATCATCAACATGGTGAAGGCCGAACTGGGCCCGGACTATGATGTCGCAACCCACTTCACCCCGTCCTACAATCCCTGGGACCAGCGCCTTTGCCTGGTACCGGACGCCGACCTCTTCAACGCCATCAAGGGCGGCACGGCCGAGGTGGTTACGGACCATATCGAGACCTTCACACCCACCGGGATCAGCCTCAAGTCAGGGGCCGAACTGCCAGCAGACATCATTGTCACGGCGACGGGCCTGAACCTGCAGGTCTTCAATGGCATGAAGTTGACCGTTGATGGCCAGGCGATCGATCCGGGCACGACCCTCAGCTACAAGGGCATGATGTATTCAGATGTGCCGAACCTGGCCTCATCCTTCGGCTATACGAACGCCTCGTGGACGCTGAAATGCGACCTGACCTGTGAATATGTCTGCCGCCTTCTGAACCACATGAAGAAGACCGGTACCCAGCAGGCCACGCCGCGGAATACCGACCCGGACATGGGCCTGGAACCCTGGCTCGACTTTTCTTCGGGTTATGTCCAGCGCTCGATCGCCGCCTTCCCAAAGCAGGGATCAAAGGCACCCTGGAAGCTGCATCAGAACTATGCCCGCGACATGATGAGTCTGCGCTACGCCCCGCTGGTGGACGGGGTCCTGCAGTTTACCCGGGCAGGCTAGAGCCGCAGGCGAAGACGCACGGTTCCAGACCCTGAGTTTGGAACCGGATTCCACTTACCGGAACATGCCTCAGAGCCTTTTTCCCTCAGACGGAAACGTCTGATGGGTCCGCGCCCTAGTCGCGATCGCTGCTGAACAGGGATGAACGCTTCGAAGACTCGAGCGCACCGCGGAGCATGCCGATCTCGGTTTTCTGCTGGGCGACAAAACCGCTGAGCTCCTGGATTTCACGCGATGACCTTGCCTTCTGGTCTTCAAAGCTGTCGGTCAGGTTCTTGAAGGCCGCCATCCGGCTGATCAGGCCCATTTCCGCACGATCGGCGCGGGATTCCAGCACGCTGTTTTCCTTGGCCAGGGTATCTGCCCGGGCAATGGCAGCGGCCCGGGCCGTCTCGACTTCCATCAGGCGGGCGCGGAGTTCGTTGACGGCTTCATCCAGGTTTTCCGACCGGCTGCGGACCTGGTTCAGTTCCACATCCTTGGCCGAAAGGCTGCGCATCAGGGTCGCGCGTTCAGCCGTGATGGCCTGAAGCTCTGCAGTCCGGGCCTCACGGGCCGCGTCCAGGCGGGCGCTTCGGGCCAGGGCATCTTCCAGGGTGTCCTTGAGCTTCTGGATTTCCGTCAGCTTCTGGGATTCTGCGGCCTGATAGTCCGAACTGTTCCGTCCTGCTTCCGTCCGGAAGGTGGCGAACTGGGATTCAAGGACCGATTTTTCCTCATTCACACCCTTGAGGGCGTATTCCAGTTCGCTGGCGCGGCGCTCGGTGTCCGCCGTCTCCGCGCGGATCTGCTCAAAGCGGCGACGCAGGGTTTCAACTTCGGACAGGACCCTGACATTTTCTTCCTCAAGCCGTTCCTTCTGGGCGGCAATATCCCGCTCATTGGCCACATACTGGGCAACCCGGGCCGAGAGCGAAGCGTTCTCGATGGTCATGGCGGAATGCGTATTGAGGCTGGTCTGCCGCTCGATCTTCAGCTCCTCGACCTCCGAGCGCAGGGCCTGGACCGTGCCGCGCAGGTCCATGATCTCGCGATCATTGGCAACCTGCGCTGCCGTCAGCTGCTCATTGGCCTCCGTCGCCTGGCTGAGCTGGGCTTCCAGCTCGCTGGCCCGGGCCAGGGCAAGTTTGAGTTCGCCCTCGCGTTCGGTCAGACGGTTCTGGGTCAATCCCAACCGGGAGGTCACCGAGGCGTGCTGGGCATTGTCCTTGATCCGGGCCTTGAATTCGGCGCGGAGGGGCTCCGTCAGAGCCTCAAGACTGGTCCGGGCCTGCTCAAGTTTCAGCAGTTCGCGGGAAGCATCACTGATGACCCGGGAGATTTCTTCCAGCCGCTCGCCACCTTCGGCGACCAGGGTTTCGAAGCTGTCGTCCTCCTGGACCACAACGTCTCCGGATTGCGGTACCGAAGGAACCGGCTTGCCCTTGAGCATCTTCATGAAAACCAGACTGTTACTCATTTGGATCCAATGCCCCAACCGTTTCCCGAGCCAACACTGACCCTGTGTCGCGCAGGACCAGGGCGAGGTTTTCCCCGTCCGTGGCAAGCGAATTCCCCTGTCAGCCTAGGCTGCGACAACAGGGACACAGGTTAAGATGGATTATGCATATCCTGCCGGAAAAATCTCGGGTCAAAAGATCGCACCGTCAATTTTAGGGCCAGGACCGGATCCGGGTCGGCAAGGGGTTTGCAACTTCCGGAAAAGGCCCCGGATCAGGCTGTCACCACCAGGACCTCCGTCTTCACGGAGTTTGCAATATAGCATTCCTCGTGGGCGGCGTGGTGCAGGTCCGCCAGTTGCCCGGGGGTCGGTGCCGGGCCGGACCAGGTGATGACGGGCGTCAGCCAGACCTTTGTCAGGCCCAGACGACCCGGCGCAATTTCCTCCATGATCCCCTCGGCATGGTCGGCATAGGCGGCCACGGAAAAACCCGCCAGCCGGGCTTTGTGCAGGAAGGTCAGCATGTGGCAATTGGACAGGGCGGCCACCAGCATTTCCTCGGGATCCACAGCGGCGCGATCAGCCCACTTGCCCACCACATGGGGCGAGGCAGAGGCGGGCACGGTGATGCCACCGTCAAAGCTGAGGATATGGGCGCGGCTGTAGCGCCCGTTTCCGAAATCTTCGCCCGCTTTCAGGGTCCACAGGATGTCGGCTGTATACCGCGCCATGTCAGAAGGCGTCGGCCGGCAGGGCCATCATCAGGTCCGAGCCGGTTTTCAGCTTTGCCAGGTGACTGGCCGCATCCGGCAGGATCCGCTGCAGGAAATAGCGGCCAATGATCAGCTTGTTGGCATAGAAGGGGTCGGTGTCGCCCGCCGCAATCTTCCCCTGAGCGGCCAGGGCAATCCGCGCCCACATGTAGGCAAGGGCCGTAAGGCCGAAAAGGTGCATATAGTCGTTGGAGGCCGACCCGGCATTGTCGGGATTGGCAAGGCCGTGCTGCATCAGCCACAGGGTGCCTTCCTGAAGCTGGGCCTTTGCGCCTGCCAGGCCTTCCACGAAAGGCCTGAGCACCGGTCCGTCCTCATGATCGGCCACGAATTCGTCGATCTCGGCGAAGAAGCTCATGATGGCACGCCCGCCATCGGCGGCCAGCTTGCGCCCGACAAGGTCCAGGGCCTGGACGCCATTGGTCCCTTCATAGATCAGGGAGATGCGCACATCGCGCATGTACTGGCTGGCCGGGAAGTGTTCGGTGAAACCTGAACCCCCATGGATCTGCAGGGCGTCGGAACAGACCTTGAGGCCCCTGTCCGTCAGATAACCCTTCACCACCGGCGTCATCAGGGCCATGTAATCTCCGGCCTTCTGCCGGACGGCCTCATCCGGATGGGTGTGGGACAGATCTCCGTGCAGCGCGGTCCAGAACAGGAAGGCGCGCCCGGCTTCGATGATGGCGCGGCTATCCATCAGCATGCGCCGCACATCAGGGTGGACAATGATCGGGTCGGCAGGACCCTCGGCATTTTTGGGTCCGGTCAGGGATCGCCCCTGGAGCCGGTCCTTGGCAAAGGCGGCAGCGGCCTGGTACGCGATTTCAGCCTGGGCTATGCCCTGCAGGCCCACCCCGATCCGCGCCTCGTTCATCATGACGAACATGATACGCAGACCCTGGTTCCCGACCCCTACCAGCCAGCCCCGGGCTTCCTCGTGGCGCATGACGCAGGTGGCATTGCCGTGAATGCCCATCTTCTCTTCGAGACCGTCGCAATAGACGCTGTTTCGTTCCCCCGGATTGCCGTCGGCGTCCGGCAGGAATTTAGGCACGATGAAGAGGGAAATTCCGCGAACCCCCTCCGGTGCCCCCTCGATCCGGGCCAGGACCAGGTGAACGATGTTTTCCGCCAGGTCGTGTTCACCGCCAGAGATCCAGATCTTGGTCCCGGAGATTTTATAGCTGCCATCGGCCTGGGGGACAGCCTTGGTGCGCAGGAGACCCAGGTCCGTGCCGCAGTGGGGCTCGGTGAGGTTCATGGTTCCACCCCACTGACCAGAGGCCAGCTTTGGCAGGTATAGATCCTTCTGGTCCTGCGATCCTCCGGCCAGGATGGCGGAATAGGCACCATGGGTCAGGCCCGGATACATGCCGAAAGCCATGTTGGCCGAGGAGGTCATCTCCGTGAAGGACAGGTTGATCACATGGGGCAGGCCCTGACCGCCATAGGCCGGTGCGGCACCGAGAGCCGGCCAGCCGCCCGCTACCATTTGGGCATAAGCCGCCTTGAACCCCTTGGGTGTTGTCACCGTGTGATCGGGTAACCAATGACAGCCTTCCTTGTCGCCAACGGCGTTCAACGGGGCCAGGACCTCGGCGGTGAACCTGCCGGATTCCTCCATGATCTGGGACACCACATCCATCGGTGCCTGCGCAAAACCGGGCAGGTCACCATACTGATCAATATTCAGGATATCAGCCAGGATGAAGGCGTGGTCGCGGACAGGGGGCTGGTAGGTCATGGATGCTCCGGGTCTTCAGCCGGCGGCAGGGCCGACCTTATTTGGTGTGCTCGAGATCCCCAAGCCGCGCCCGCAGGACCTGATCATAATCCGCGGCCCTTGGCAAAAGGTCAGGGCGGGTCTGGGCCAGATGGGTCTCCAGACGCTTGCTCGCCTCTTCGAGCTCGAGGATCGCATTGTCGATGTCTTCACGCTGGGCCTGCAGGGCGACAATACGCTGCCGGAACTTGGCCAGGGATTTTGCATTCTGGGTCGCGCCGCCGTCATCCACCTCATAGAGGTCGAGGATTTCCCCGATTTCCGCCAGGGCCAGGCCCAC